>DAOWDZ010000063.1 GCA_030638765.1 Desulfocapsa sp. | reverse complement strand
TGGGCAACTTCAGAGAGTAAACTTGGTGTTTCCATCGGTATGGCACAATGGAATAGCGAGGAAGAGCTTGATGATTGGATGCAACGAACCGATGACATACTCTATAACGCCAAATCCAGTGGTCGTTCCAAGGTGGCCGTTTCCTAAGATAAAACAATTAATCACCAAAAAAGGCCGATCCTTATAGAAGGGTCGGCCTTTTTTTTTGCTAATCGAGCAGGAATCAGGCAAGGGTAATATTTATTGGAATAATATGAATCTCTTTCTGACGCTGTTCAGTGTGACCAAGTGACCATTCGCCACATTTTATATCTTCTCCAAGTAATGTATCAACATCAGAAACAATTCCTGCCACATTAATTACAGGATGACGACTGAAGACCTGCGGTAAGCCTTGAGTTAAATTACAGGCAAGGCAACAACCGGGACGTTCATGCAGTTTAAGTTCCATTGTGAGGCTGCTGTCATTTACTCCGCCATATCCAAGTTCTATATCGTAAGCACCTTCATTGGCATCGCCAAAGAGTGCTTCAAAGAAATCATTGGTGCGGCCTTTCGGGAAAAGCTGCAGTAGGGTTTCCGGTGTGAAAAGTGAATCAATTGAACTGTTATCCATGGTTCTTTTTTTCTCCTGAAGTTAGTAAGCAATGGAAGATAATTTTAAGGCACTATATGCTTACAAAGGTCTCCTGTCAACCAACGTTGCGGCTCAAAAGTCTCTATGGTAAGGTGGCGCCATGCAAAAAACAATTTTCGAAAATCAGTCTGGAGACTCTGATTCTTCAGTCAACCTTGATGAGCTGAACTCTTCTCAACGAGAAGCAGTAACCACCACCGAAGGTCCACTGTTGGTCATTGCAGGTGCAGGCAGTGGTAAAACAAGAACTCTTGTGTACCGGGTAGCCTATCTGCTTGAACAGGGCATTGATCCAAATAAAATTCTCCTTCTCACTTTTACCAGAAAAGCGTCTCAGGAAATGCTCTGGCGTGCAGGACAATTACTCAATGAAACCTGTCGCCGTGTTGTCGGTGGAACCTTTCATGGTATTGCCAATATGCTCCTTCGCAGACACGGGCATCATCTCGGCTTTGGTTCATCCTTTACTATTATAGATCGTTCCGATGCCGAAGGAATAATCAACCTCCTAAAAGGCTCCCTTGGGCTTACCGGAAGAGATAAACAGTTTCCCACCAAAAGAGTTCTCATTAATATACTTTCTGGTTCGGTGAATAAATCCATTCCCATCGATGATCTTATCTTCGAAAGTTACCCACATCTCAGTGAACATGTTGATGATATCATTAATCTTGATAAACATTACAAGGAGTTCAAGTTTAATAACGGGCTCATGGATTACGACGATTTACCGGAGAACTGAAAACGTCTGCTTGCTGAACTTCCCGAGTCAAGATCGGAAATGGCAGCAAGATATTCCCATATTATGGTTGATGAGTATCAGGACACCAATCTCATTCAGGCAGATATCGTTCGATTGCTGGCCCATGGCCATGAAAATGTGATGGTGGTGGGAGATGATTCGCAGTCTATCTATTCTTTTCGTGGTGCTGATTTCTATAATATTATGCGTTTTCCAAAGGTGTTTGAGGCAACAAAAGTTATTAAACTTGAGGAAAATTACCGCTCCACTCAGCCCATTTTGTCCCTGACCAATGATATTATCAATAACGCCACGGAGAAGTATGCCAAAACCCTTTTTACGAAGATAGAAGGGGATTTTAAACCACGTCTTTTTGCAGGGCGTGACGAGCGGGAAGAGGCCGCTTTTGTCTCAAAGAAAATTGCAGAGCTGCGAGGACAGGGAATAGAGTTGAATAATATTGCGGTACTCTTCAGATCAGGTTTTCATTCCTACAAACTTGAGATGGAGCTTAACTCAACGGGTGTTGATTTTGAAAAACGAGGTGGCCTGAAGCTCACCGAATCAGCACATATGAAAGATGTGATCGCTTTTTTACGACTTCATGTTAACCCCTTTGACAGGTTGTCCTGGAATCGTATTCTTCTTCATCTTGAGAAAGTTGGCCCAAAAACAGCCAGAAAAATTGCGGATGCTATTGCAATAGCAAAAAGTCCTGGGCAGGCACTCTCCGAATATCCCTGTGGCAAAACCTGGAAACAGGGTGTGACTAATATGGCACAGCTGTTTCAAAAGATGTCGCAGGAAACAGTTCCCGGTGTTCTTTATGAATTGGTTTGGGCGTATTATCAGCCACTCTTTGAGAAAATTTATAGAGATGATTATCCAAAAAGACAGAAGGATCTTGATCAGTTAAAATCCATTGTGGCCGGATACACTGATTTACAGAGCTTTGTCGATGACACAACGCTTGATCCTCCGGACACAACCCAGGGGCTTTCAAAGGATGATACAGAACGGATGATTCTCTCCACCATTCATTCTTCCAAAGGGCTCGAGTGGGACGCTGTGTTTGTGATGGGGTTGGCTGATGGACGATTTCCTCATGCTGCTGCAGGGGTCGGAGAGCAGTGGGAAGAGGAACGAAGGCTTCTTTATGTGGCCGCAACCAGAGCAAGGAAATATCTGTTTCTTACCTATCCACGGGAATTGATGACACCTGACAGACAGTTTAGGCGGGTCGGTATGTCACCCTTTCTCTCTGAGTTACGAGCAGGGCTGTTTGAGCGAATTGATCGTGATGGTATTGAACGAAATGCGCCATCCTTTCTCACGGCCGAGTCTTCATCTTCAAGTGCGATGACGTTTAGCAAAAAGGCGAAGAAAACAAAACTGTCTGCTGAGGATCTCTATAAAGGCGCACGCGTGGAGCATCCTTTTTTTGGTCAGGGGGTTGTGAATAGTAAGCTGAAGGGTCGTTCTGTGGATGTGAATTTTCAACGACATGGCATCAAAACTCTGCATCTTGATTACGCAAAACTTTCAATTCTGTAGGGGATTATGAACTATCAGCAATCCTGGGATTATCTTGACAGTCTCCAGTTTCATAAAATAAAGCTTGGCCTTGATGCTATGCGCTCTTTTATGAGCAAAGTCGGGAACCCGGAACAGAATTTGAAAATTGTGCATGTTGCTGGAACCAACGGTAAGGGTTCTGTAAGCATGACACTCCTGACGATTTTGTCAGAAGCAGGGTATAGAGTCGGGTTGTATACTTCGCCGCATCTCAGCTCTGTTCGGGAGCGTTTTAGAATTAACGAGAACTTTATAGGTGAAGAAAAATTCGCTGAAATTGCCAGTAAAATCCGAGAAGTTCTCGGTGATGAAAAAATAACATACTTTGAATTCGCCACAGCTCTTGCATTTCTCTGGTTTGCCGAAGAAGATCTTGACCTGATAGTGCTTGAAACAGGGCTTGGTGGCAGATTGGATGCCACTAACATAGTCACTCCTCTTGTTTCAGTTATCACCAATGTGAGTATGGATCATGAGGCCTATCTTGGGAATACTGTTGCAGCTGTTGCCGGAGAAAAAGCTGGCATTGTAAAGGCTGGAATCCCAGTAGTGTCCGCTGTGAAGGATGGTGGTGGCCTTGTTGAAGTTGCGAGTGCATGTGAAGAGAAAGCTTCAAAGTTCTTTTTATATGGTGATGCGTTTAAATCAGTAATTGCCGATGATGGGGGCTGGCAATGGAATGGGGATGGACCTTTTGCTGGTATCTTTCATGCTGGTCTGCGTTGTTCCATGAAGGGTGCTTATCAAATTGAAAATGCATCTCTTGCCATTGCGATCGTCGAATTACTCAAGGATAAAGGGTTCTCGGCTTCCGAGGAACAGGTACGAAAGGGTATTGCAAATGTTAAATGGCCGGGTCGCCTAGAATATTTTTGCCTTGATCGTATAAGCAGGGTGGAGGTTCAGTGCTCTTTAGAAACCAACAGTATTTCGTATCTTCTTGATGGAGCTCACAATCCGGCAGGAGTGGAAAGTCTTGTTCAAACTCTCAATTCAGAATGTAACTACGACAGATTGATTCTTATCTGGGGCGCAATGGTGGATAAGGATCTGCAAAAAACCTTACCTCAAGTAGCAGCTTTAGCAGATAGCATTGTTTTAACAAAACCCGTTGGTGAGCGATCCGCCGAACCTGAATTATTACTGGATAATGTTCCTGAAAATTTGAGGCAGAGGTGTCAGTTGTGTGCCACTGTGGAACTCGCCATTCAAGAAGCTGAAAGACAGGCAAAACAAAATGACCTGATACTGATAGCCGGTTCTTTGTATCTCATCGGAGCATCCCGCAAAATTCTGCTTGGGGAACTTGTCAAATGAGTAGAGATATTTTTGATTTTGACACGCCCGATGATGCCCAAATTCGCACTGAAAGAGCAAAGGCCAGAGATCTTCGAAAAACACGGTGGTGGCAGCAGAAGACCTCCTCTGGGAAGTGTCATTTCTGTGGTAAAAAATCAGCTTTTAAAGATTTGACCATGGATCATCTTGTTCCTCTTTCACGAGGGGGCAGGAGTACAAAGGATAATCTTGTTCCCTGTTGTAAAACCTGTAATACTAAGAAGAAAAGTATGCTTCCGTTGGAATGGGAAGCGTATCTTGAGGAAAACTTACGTTGAGTTTGATCACACTTCTAAACCCATCCAATTTTTTGCTTCTTCAATACTTCTAAAAACCATGTATCCCAAGTTTTCTTTTGGAATGTCCGTCTGGGATTCATACATTCTTCCAATGCCGTAATCGAAATCTTCAGCAACGACTATCGCAACTTTTGTATCTGATAGTTTGCTCTTCTTTACAAGCATCTCCATTGCCATAGAGATTTCCATCAGATCGTTATTGCTGAGTTTTGAGAATGAACCATGTAAAAGATTCCAGATAACAAACCTGGTTGGATTCTCTCTAATTCTTTCATCAGCTGTTTGAATGATATCTTCGGCAGTCAGGTCGCCATGAGCGACATGAATCGTCAAATCATTATCTGGATCTATCACATTTTCTATATTTGCCATTGTGTTATTTCCTTTTCATTCTTCCAGTATTTACGTTCAGGGACAAGCGGGGTGTTAGCAGGGAGAATTTATTGTTGTGTGTCATATGATTGGCATTATATGCAATGGAACCTCAACCAGTTTTGATTAGAATGCTCTTCTTGGGGCAGAAAGAGCATTCTAATATTTTAAACAGTTTCTTGTTAGGTTGTTACCATTAAGATACAGATGGTTAGTGTGCCTCATCCGTTACTTTTTTGATTCTAGTAAAGTAGCCTATTTAGTACAGGTGCCTGTCCCCCCATCATCGCAACTATATGTAAATGACATCGCAGTTCCATTTTTATTGACATCAGCAGTGCAGGTAACAAGAGGATTAGTATCAAGATTAGTGGTATCTTGTAAAGTCAGAGTATTGCCTGATAACGACCACGTTCCGGCTCCACATTCATAACAATCATGTAGCCAGGTACCATTTATGTTAAATATAAATCCACAACTCCAACTACCAACCATATCTTGAGCTGTGACACTTTCTGCACTACTACTGCTACTACTGCTACTATCGCTGCTACTGCTACTGCTACTACTAC
>DAOWDZ010000188.1 GCA_030638765.1 Desulfocapsa sp. | reverse complement strand
GTAATATTTTCAACCATAATGGACAAGGAGATTATTTCAATCCTTGATGTTCCTGAAGTGGAATTTTTTGATATCTACGACAAAGAACTCGATCGTTTAGGGAGTGTCCTTGAAGCAAAACCAATCCGCATATCCGGAACAGCAAGACATCTTGACGATTCCACCATGGGAAGACGTGTCAATGCCATTCAATACTGTATTTCTCACGACGATGGTACACGCATGAAAGATTACGATGAAGCTGAAGTTATTCTTCTCGGTGTATCCCGTTCAGGAAAAACACCCATCTCTGTGTATCTTGCGACTCAAATGGGTATAAAAGCTGCAAACTATCCACTTGTTGCTGAAGACCTTGATGCCTACCGTTTACCAAGTGATATTGTACGAAACAAATCACGAGCCATAGGGCTCTCCACCACCCCTGAAACGCTCCACTTTGTGAGACAGAAGAGGTACAAAGACAGCAATTATGCTCAGCTCGGAACCTGTTCCAATGAACTCAGTCAAGCCAATCAGATATTCTTAAATTATAACATACCAATCATCGTTTCAGACGGCAGTTCCATTGAAGAAACAGCAACACAGGTTGCTCAGCAGTTATCTTTAAAACGTCTGCCACGTCTCTAATTTATCAAGGAAAACAATGCAATTCATCGACAACCTGCCCCTGATCGGGGTCATTTTCTTCTGCCTTCTGCTGGGTTTTGCCCCATTTGTACCTGAACCTCACATTGTGGAAAAAATCAGAATGCTCAGCCAGGGCACATTAACAAGACCACTTGATATTTTTGATCTTTTTTATCATTCAGCACCATTTATAATACTTGCCATAAAACTCAACCGAATGAGAAAGTGAGTCCTCCCATGGAAGATACTGGCCGAAATCATAATTGCCCCTGCTGCAGCGGCCTTCCTTTTGCCGATTGCTGCGAACGTGTAATTGGAGATCAAAAAATTGCCAAAACGGCTGAACAACTGATGCGTTCAAGGTACACGGCATTTACCCTTGCTGAAAATCAGTATCTCATGGACAGTTGGGCAAAGGAAACACGCCCCAAAGGAATCCACGCAGAAGATGACAACATCCAGTGGCTCAGTCTTGAAATCAAAGCGTGTGAAAATGGCAATCTCAATGATACAGAGGGTACTGTACAATTTACTGCGAATTTTCTAAGCGGAGGACATCTCTGCAAGCTTCATGAAAAATCCAATTTTATCAGGAAAGACGAACTCTGGTATTATTTAGACGGTGAGACAGATTCAGAAACTGAAAAGGTGGGAAGAAACCAACCATGCCCATGTGGGTCTGGCAGGAAATACAAACGATGCTGCTCCTAAAAATAAACCATTCAGCTGAGTAATCGTTTACTGTAGTCACTCAAGCGTTTAACAAGGAGTCGGCGTTCATTTCCTATCAACTCCTTTTCATCCATTACAATATCAAGATAATAGAGTGTTAGCCCTGTAAATGAACTGGTTGGATGAATAGTCAGCCAACGTTCTGCATCATCATCAGCAAACGCCCTTTCAACAATTTCACGAATAAGAGTATCTCCATCCTCTCCTGCCCACTGAGCAACCTTCACAAAGAGGTGTTCCTCCTTGGCTTTACGGTAGTCAGCACGCTTAATCATAAACTCAGCGCCCTTCATATAAACTCCTCTTCAAGTGGTTAAAACACCGGATTATAATCAAAAAAGTGCCTGGTCACAAGATTACGATAAGTACGAGTTTCACTTCTTGCAACAAAAGAGTTGGTTACAGCTCCAGTTGAAGTAAATCGCACACCTTCCAAAAATTCACCATCTGTTACTCCAGTGGCAGCAAAGGATATCTTGCGAGAATTAATCAGATCCTCAACCCTGAAGACCTTTTCAAAGTCATCAATTCCATGAAGTAGAGCCTTTTTCCTATCTGAATCATTTTCGTATGATATCTTTCCTTCAAGATATCCGCCTAGGCAATGGATAGCTGCAGCAACAACCGTTCCTTCAGGAGCATAACCATATCCCATATAGATATCAGCCTTATGACCATTGATTGCAGCAAGACAACCCGAGATTTCACCCTCTTCTATAAGTTTAATTCTGGCTCCACATCTCCTTACTTCATCAATCAGGCCTTTATGTCTTTTGCGGTTTAGAATGCAAACTGTCACACTGTCAGTATACTTTCTGAGCACCCTCGCCACTCGTTTCACATTGGCGGTGGGTGATTGCTGAATATCTATAACTTCACCAACTTCAGGCCCAACCACAATTTTGTACATGGGTAAATTCGGAATGGACTGGATTGAACCATCTTCTGCAATCACCGTATATGAAGTTGAATTATTGCGACCATCAGCAGCAGCATGCTGAGCTTCAAGAGCAACAACCATTAAATCCATATCCGGGCCGCCTTCTCCAAGAATTTGAGGCAGTTTAGTAATTTCATCGCGATCAGCAAAACGATCGTTAATTACTCTTCCATTAATCATCAATCGGTTCAAGGTCTTTATGATGGCAGCTCTTGCCTGATTGAGAATATCATCATGGTTTCCAAGCCCCTGAATTCTCGCGGCGGTGAGGGCAGCTATTTCAGTCGCCCTGACAATTTCCATTCCATAATTAATATTCATACATCAATCCAATTTTCTATTTATCAATGCCCAGCGACAGATACCCGACATTAGAGTCAGGGCCTCACATCGGTAAAATTTCTTATTCGTTCCAATAAAGCATCACTCTGTTGTTTCAAGTGATCGCCTTTGGCCGTATCCTTAATCTTCATGGGCTGTCTGAATTCATCTATAAGTTCAATATCAAGAGGTGCAGACTCCAGGTTC
>DAOWDZ010000029.1 GCA_030638765.1 Desulfocapsa sp. | reverse complement strand
TATTCATATGGCTGATGCTCTCGATAAACAACGTACATTTATTAAAAAAGAGAATGAAAAAGATCTCGAAGCCGGAAGAAAAAAGGGCTTAGCTCCTGCCATGCTTGATCGTTTGGCATTATCCGATGCAGTTATAGAATCGATGAGAAAAGGACTCGCAGAAGTTGCTGCTTTGCCTGATCCTGTTGGGGAAATATCGCAGATGGTCAAAAGACCAAATGGGCTAATGGTTGGCAAGATGCGTATTCCATTGGGTGTTATAGGGATGATATATGAATCAAGACCCAATGTAACAGTTGATGCTGCAGCGCTCTGTTTAAAAGCAGGAAATGCTATAGTACTCCGCGGCGGATCTGAAGCCATTCATTCAAATAGGGCTCTTGCCTCTGTCTTGCAGGATGCATTAAAAAGCCAGGGAATCGCCCCTGAAGCAATTCAGGTAATTCCGATGACTGATCGTGACGCTGTTACACTGATGTTGAATCAGGAAGAATACATCGACCTCATAATTCCTCGCGGCGGAGAGGGACTTATTCGATTTGTTTCTGAAAACTCTCGTATACCTGTGCTTAAACATTATAAAGGTGTCTGTCATATTTATGTTGATTGTGACGCCGATCTTCCAAAGGCCACTCCTGTGATCGTTAATTCCAAGGCGCAGCGACCAGGCGTTTGTAATGCTCTTGAAGGATTGTTGATACATAAAGATATTGCTGCTGAGTACCTACCTGCTCTTAGCGCTGCCATGAAAGAGAATGGTATAAAAATACTCGGCTGTAAACAGACAGTTTTAATGGCTCCGGATAGTACACCCGCAATGGACAGCGATTGGGGAACAGAATTTCTGGATCTCACCCTCTGTGTCAAAGTTGTGGACGATATTGAGGAAGCAATGCGTTATATCGATGATTACGGATCACAACATACCGAAATAATTCTCACCGAAAATTATTCCAAAGCCCAGAGATTTATTGCAGAGGTCGACGCCTCAGCTGTCATGGTGAATGCTTCAACCCGTTTCAATGATGGCGGTGAACTTGGACTTGGTACCGAAATTGGGATCAGTACTACTAAATTACATGCCTATGGCCCAATGGGGCTAAAAGAATTAACAACTCAGAAATTTATCGTTTATGGTCAGGGGCAGGTCAGAGCTTGACCTCAAGAATTGGAATTCTTGGTGGAACTTTTGATCCAGTACATAACGGACATTTAGCTCTTGCTGCTGCAGCTGGGAAGTTATACGATCTTTCTGAGATTATGCTTCTTCCTGCAGCCTTTCCACCACATAAACTGAATCAGAAAATCAGTGATTTTTCACATAGAAATGAAATGCTCAGTCTAGCTGTCAAAGACAGGCCGCTACTGTATGTATCCTCCCTTGAAGAATTACTTCCTTCTCCCTCCTATACCATCGATACGCTACGATATTTGAATGTTCATTCTGTTGGTAATACAGAGTTTTATTTTATCATTGGGGCTGATGCTTTTCTTGATATCAGATCATGGTACAGATATAAAGATGTTCTTAAGGCAAGTCACTTTATCGTTTTTTCTCGTAGTGGTTTTAAAAATAAAAAGCTCCTTAAATTATTTAAGAAATTGAACTATAATGAAAGGAAAGGCAAATGGTATAATGTGGAATATGAAAAATCAATATTTACATCAAGCCTATCATTTCCATCGGTTTCGTCTTCAGTTATCAGAAATCACATTGCAGATGGTGAGACTATCGAAGCACTTGTGCCATCGGGTGTCTCTCGCTATATTACTGATCATGGCCTCTATTTGAAATGATTGCATTTGTATGGAGTCTACCAATTCTTTTGAAAGGATTGACTTGATCTTATCACTTGATAATATAAAAAATCCTGTTGATATCGTTTGCAAAAACTTTATTCAATTATATATCTCCTCAGATACGATATCGCCATGACATCTAATGATAGCCTAACCAAAATTATTAAAGTTCTCATCGTAGATGATTCATGGGTTTTACGCAGGGTATTGCGTGGAACCTTTTCTCGAAGAAGTGATGTGAAGATAGTTGGTGAAGCCACAAATGGAGTTGAAGCATTGGAGATGGTTTTAAATCTCAAACCTGATGTCATTATGCTTGATATGGAAATGCCAATTATGGACGGCATGACAACTCTTCAGCATTTAATGATTCATACTCCCATTCCCACTATTATTTTGTCATCTTTGAGTGAAAAAGGTACTCCTCGTTGTTTTGACGCATTAAAATATGGTGCTGTTGATTTTGTTTATAAAAATAGCTTTTTTCAAGGGATTGATGGTGCTGAACATTCTAAACGTGTTCTTGGAAAAGTATTTGCTGCTGCTAAAACGTCAGTATATTCTATTGATCCAATACAAAATGGGATTGACGTCAAATCTTTTAATAAGGTACAGGAAAAAGTTATTTTTTGTGAAGATTGTGGTGCCAGACAAGATGTATCCAGTTGGGCATTAAATCAAATGACCATTCAATGTGCAAATTGTGGTGATGAGATTTCTCTTCATGAAAATAAAACATTTCGAAGGATGAATTTTTTTTCAATAATTGGGGCTGGAGCAAGTGGCTATGCTAATTTGTTGAAAATTATTCCTGCTCTGAACCCTGAAATGGGTGGCGCCATTTGTATTGTTATTAACGATGACTATAAACGTGTACAATCGTTTGTTAAATATCTTGATGCTATCTGTGGATTTGAGGTTATCTTAGGACGTGATGGTATTACGATTGAGGGTGGCTATTGTTATGTGTTCTCGGCAACTGAAAAGATTATTCTTTCACCTTATTCTGGGAACTATCGATTTAAAACAGATTTAAAGAAGGAAACGGGTAGTGTTGGAAGCATTGATACTCTCATGAGTTCTGCAGTTGCATGTCTTGGAAACAGAGTGTCAGGAGTACTACTTTCAGGTTCGGAATCCGATGGAAGTAAAGGTTTTGAGGAAATTATTGAAGCGAAAGGAAGCTGTTATGTGTTAAACCCTCAGCACTGTTTTCATAAAACTATGACAACGAAAGCCTTAGAACGTTATGACCTTTTGGGTGATCTGGATGAGATGGCGCTTGCTGTCAGGATTCAACAATCTCATTTTGAAAATAAAGAAAACGTCAAAACGGCTTGAAAATATAAATTATTTTTAAAAGAAATGTCATTGGCAGATTTTAAACAGTTTTAGCCAATTATCTTTTCATACAAGAGGGTATCTGTTCGCTTAGTTCTGAAGCCGTATAGCCGAATCCATTTCTTTCATAAAGAACATCTCCTGCCATCCCATGAAGGAATACCCCTGCCGCTGACGCCGTTTCAGGGCTCATGTTTTGACAGAGCAGTGCTCCGATAATCCCCGTCAGAACATCTCCCATTCCACCGGTTGCCATACCTGGATTTCCGCTGGTGTTGATATACGTATGTCCCGAAGAAGATGTTATAATTGATCCGGAACCCTTTAAAATCATAATGCAATTATCCTGCTTTTTGCTGTAGATTTCAATCGCTTCTTTCGCTATATTTAATCGGCCATTCTTGATTGTATCAATGGAGCATTCAAGTAATCTTGACATCTCACCAGGATGTGGACAAAAAATTCTTGGTCCTGCAGGAACTGGTAGATTATGCCGATTCTCAGCGAGAATATTAAGGGCATCTGCATCGAATATAATTGGAATTGTAACAGTTTCATGTAGCTTCAGAACAAGTTCTGCAGTTGCAGGATTTGTTCCAATACCAGGACCTATTACAACCGCCTTTTTACCAACAAGGTACTCATTGATAAATTCCAGATCCTGAACATCAGGAAAGGACTTTGAGGCTGGTAATGGGATTGTCATTGCTTCAATGAGCACAGTCTCATAAATTGAATTCAAATTCTGTGGCGTAAAGAGACTGACAAGCCCGCTGCCGGCACGAAGAGCTCCTTTCACTGCGAGAATTGCAGCTCCTGTTTTTCCTTCTGAACCGGCAAGAACAGCAAGGTGACCATTATTTCCTTTATGGGCATTGTCCACACGTCTTAGAGTTGAGATTAATGAAGAGGCTGTCTGTTCATCAAGAAGTTCAGTGGTGATTTTTGCATTCCTAAGTGCCTCTGGAGGAATACCAATATCTATTATACTGATTTTTGATGAAAATTCGGGGCCACGATGGAGAACATGTCCAGGTTTTGAGCAACCGTAGGTGGCAGTGAAATTTGCACGGATACATGAGCCAAGAATTTTACCGTTATCGGAATCTATCCCAGACGGAATATCAACGGCAATGACTGGAACACCACGAACGGAGTCTGAATGATTGATGAATTGTATGGTTTTAGAATATTGATCGCTGACAGATCGTGTGAGTCCCGTACCAAAAATGGCATCAACTATGGCATAACAGGGTTTGCCCTGATTTAAAAATTGTTTATAGAGAACTGGCAATGTCTGTACTTTGTCGATGGAATCTGCAAGATGAAAAGGGAGTTTGAGCTTTTTGACAATAGCCATATTCGTTGCAGCATCACCCTTTAGTTTGCTGGGATCAACAAGGAAGAAGAAGATTGGTTTGCAACCTCTTTGATGAAGGTGTCTGCCTATAACAAGACCATCTCCACCGTTATTTCCGGGTCCTATGAAGATAAGAGCAAAAGAATTTGCCGCTGAACCAAGTTCCCTTTCCATCATCAGAACAGTGCCTAAACCAGCATTTTCCATAAGGACAACCCCTGGAATATGAAAATCATTAATGGCACTTTGATCAAGCCCACGCATTTCAGCTGCGTTAGGTAATTTCATATGCTTTCTCTTTACTTAAAGGATCTTAAAAGGCCTTTTAGGTAGCCTGTAATGGTGTCATCGGAGCCAACAGATAGTATTAAAATGATTTTAGTAAATTTGGTACTTATTTTCATCAGTGAGTACTCAATTTGATTTGCTTAATACTGTATTTACCTTATAGTAGCTTGTTTGAGCAGTCAAGTTAAAACGTCCTGTAATCGGGAGTTTAAGGTGATTCATAAAAGCAATTAACATGGATTAAAGGAGAGATTTAAAAATGAAAATTATAGTTTTCCAGGAACAGGGTTCTGGTGAACAAAAAATAGATGGTGTTTTAAAATATGGGAATGATATTTCCATATCAAAAGTGATTTCTATCGACACTCCATTGCCTGACTTCATAGATGACCCAGAGGAAATTATTGATTCTGGTTTTTCTGCTGATCTTGTGTTGAATTTCTTGAAACATCCAGACCTTGTCCATTACCTGATAAGCTTATGTGAAAAGAAACAAATTCCCGTTGTTTCAGCCGGGAAAAAGGGGTTGGGTTTTACTCCTTTTACCTGTTGTGGTCTTGGAAAAAGCGATAGACTTGGAAAATATGGAGATGCCTTCGGTTTACCGGAATATAAAGTAGTTTTAGAAGATGACATTATTCGAGAAATTAAGGTGTTACGTGGAGCCCCCTGTGGCGCTACGTGGGATGCTTTGCAGGAATATATCGGATGCAGGGTGGATGACGTGCTTACGCGTCTACCACGTCAGGTTCAATATTTTTGTTCTGCTGATCCAAGTGGTTTTGATCCTGTAAGTGGTAAAAGCCCAGTTCATTATGCTGGATATGTGCATATTGCAGCGTTACAAAAGGCTATCGGTGAAGCTGGGTATGTTACTGATCCTTAAGTGATTCCTTACAGAATTGACATGGTTTAAATCCGGAATCTAATGCAAGGTGAATATTTCGAAATTCAATTGTGCAATGTTTGTGGTAGTAGTAGTCACATCCTGGAATATGGAACGTATGGGTCTTTATATTTCCATGGATAGTACCTTCGGTAAGGTAATCCCTTCCAAGTAGAACCGGTATAGAATTTTTAGGACGGAGAGGTGAATCGGTAATTGTTTCTGACTCAATGGTGACGGCACCTTTTCTGAAGATTTTTTTGAGATTAGAAATGAAGGGGGAGAAAATATAATTTATATATGAAGTGATCGTGTTTTTGTAGAAAGTAGGAATGATTGGACGTTCGTGAGTTGCCTGTCGTATCAAATACAAAGTAATAATAAGAAAAATTAAATTAGGTATCCACATGGCAACAGCCACCGGCATTAGTGTGCTTTCTTCGGCAATGTTTTTGAAAACTGTAAAAAGAATATAGTAAAAAACAAAGAACATTAAACCAAGAGGCACTCCGATAGCCTTTTTCCCTGGTCCGGCTTTCAGACCAAGTGGCATGCCAAGTAGGCTCAGGATAAAACAGCCAGCAGGTAGAACAAGACGTTTGTGGTATCGACTTAATCTTTTGCGTCCAATACGACTGTCGCGTCCGTATGAATCGGCGGATTTCTGCAGTTGGGTCATGGTCATTGCACTGGCAGAAAGGGTTGTTACATTTTCACCATCAAGGATGATTGGAGGCTGCAAAGGTATATTAATCGTATACGTTTCAAAACTTACAATCTGTGAATGCTTGTCATCGGGTCGGTGAAGGCTTCCATTTTTAAGTGTTATGGTCACCATCATATTATCAACCTGCGCATCCATTGAACCACTTTGAGCCATGGTGATAATGGGATTGACCTGTCCCCTCATGTCTGAAACCCAAACATTGCTCCATTCACCAGTCTTTTTGTCTATTGCTTCAACGTGAACTACAAGATCTCCGAGAGCTTCAGTAAACTGGTGTTCTTTAATTCCTTTGTCAATTTTTTCTTTGGCTACCTGAAACATGAGTTGTTTCATCGCAACATCCGCTTTTGGAATTAAAGATGTGGAAAAATAACCAGTGAATAAGGCAAGTGCCGCAGATATTACAACAACCGGAGGAATCATCTGGTAAAGACTTGTCCCACTTGCTTTAAAGGCAAGTATCTCAGCATCATTTGATAGTCGTGTAAATGAAATAATCACTCCCATCATGGCAGACATGGGAATTGAATATAGGAACATATTTGGAAACAGGTAGAAAAATAATCTTAGAAAGTCTACAAAATTAATTTCTAGTTCAAGTACAACGTTTAAAAAAGGAATGAGTTTAACTAGAAAAAAAACGCTGTTCATAATGATAAAGCTGGCAAAAAAAGGTGCCAGCATTTCTGTAGCCAGGTAACTATATAAAAGTCGTGGAAATTTGAGGGCTTTCGAAATCATTGTCAATTGCTTTTACTTTTGTAGGATGGGTTTTAGGTAATTCATCTTTGAATGTGCTAGATTGTACAGAAAAATGAAAAAGGTAACAAGAAAGAACTTACGTTAATGGTTCAAAGCTTGTGTAAAATTTGAAGATGAGGTAATCAGGAGCAACTTTGAGACAAAAATCGCAATATTGCTGAAGGAGATTTATATGCATTTGTTTGAAACAGAAGATGGTGATATCTGGGTTTGCATCGCTTGTGGTCGTGAGCGTGAAGAAGAGATAAAAGCCAAAGAGTGGGAATATATTTTTGATCGGGATGACCCGGAACTGCGTTGCAAATTATGTGGTGGTCCTGATTATGAAGTGGAGGGGTAAAGCTGCCTTGCAATAGTATTAAAAAATATAGTAATTTAAAACTGATTTAAGAAGGATTGGAGTTTGGGTTTTTGTCTCGCTGCAGAGTAATTTTGGATAGTCACAAACTTATTTTATGATCACTGAATTCATATTGGATGTTCCTACGCGGGAAATGTTGGTTGCATTACGAATTGTAGCACTGTTATAAACATTCCCCCCGGTGTTATCACGTATCTGAATTGTTCCCATATTTGCTCTGCCAATCCATTTTGAACGATTGTATGAATTATATATCCAGGTTTTGTTGGTAACTTTATGATTTACATAGGCATTATAGATGTCGATTGAACCCATATTCGCCGTTCTTGAGGTTGAGTAGTTGGTGGAGTTTTTAATCTCGGTTTTATTATAGATTTCTTTTTTTATGGTTGAGTTTCTGATTCGTATCGTACCCATGTTTGCCATTAGCCACTCAACGTTGGCCTCTGCTTTATTGGAAGAATCTTTAATATAGGCCCTGTTGGTAATGAGGCCTTTTATAGTGGAGTCCTCAATGTTAACCGAGCCCATGTGTGCTCGGGACGATCCGGCAAATGCAGTGGCCTTGTTGTATGAATTGTTAATATTACTTTTGTTGTGAACTGGATTGTTAATCGTGGAATCAGAAATTCGAATGGATGCAACTAGAGCATTAGCGTAACCAAGAGTGGCGGTAGCTTTGTTTGGAGTGGAATAGATATCCTGACCATCACTCGTATTATTATGGAGTTCACGGGTCTTAGAGTCGTCTACCACTATACTCCCCATAAATGCACGAGCTGACCCAAGGACCCCGGTTGCCCTGTTACTGGAGTGGTTAATGTCATTGCCGCTACCGGAATTGTTATAGAGATAGTTTCGAGTGGTTGAGTGGCCCCCCAGATAAATAGAGCCCATAACAGCTTTGGCATAGCCGGCTACTGATATCGCATTATTGTCTGAGTTGTAGATGTCGTTATCGTTACCATTGTTATTATAGAGTGTTTGGTCAGCGGTAGAATTGTTGAGATATACCGATCCGAGAACACTTCTGGCAGTCCCTCCAATGGCAGTAGCTTTATTGTTGGTATAACTGATATCGCTATTGTCCCCAGTGTTATTATAAATTTTCCCATGACTGGTTGAGTCATCAAGATCTATGGATTCTGCTGTAGCTCTGGCATAACCAGCAATGGCTAGTGCTTCATTATTGGAACGGTAGAAATCATTATCGTTGCCAATATTGTTGTAGAGTTGGTTATTCGTAGTGGAATCTTCAATATTAATTGACAGAGTAAGGGCATGGGTTGATCCAGCAACTGAAGTGGCAGTATTTTTTGACTGATTGAGACTGTTACCGGAGCCATTGTTATTGTAGATATT
>DAOWDZ010000209.1 GCA_030638765.1 Desulfocapsa sp. | reverse complement strand
AGACTGTAAAGTTGAGTTAGATAAATTGAGAAAAATATTGGGAAGTGATTAGTGAAAAATGTTCTTGTTGTAGATAACAATCCGGTTGTTTTAAATTTTATGGAATCCTTTCTAAGTAAAAATAAGTATTCTGTAAAAACAGCAGAAAATGGTCTTATAGCTTTGGACCTTGTTCAGAATTATACTCCGGATATTATTTTTGTTGATTTAATTATGCCTTATATAAAAGGTGAACTTCTCGTATCTATTTTTCGGGAGAAAAAAGATCTGTCAAATGCATCCATAATTATTCTTTCAGGAGTAGCTGCAGAAATTGAACTTGACTATATTGCAATGGGTGCGGATGCCTGTATTGCAAAAGGTCCCGTTGAAGAGATGGGGCGAAATATCCAGACTGCTTACTCTTCTGTAAATAAAGATTTGCCTCCCGAAATTCTTGGAACCGATACAGTTTTCAAACGACAGATAACAACCGAACTCCTCATCAAAAAGAGACATTTTGAGATAACACTAGAATCCATAGAAGATGGCTTTTTCGAACTTACTCCAAGCAGAAAGATTACCTTTTGTAATTCAAAGGGATGTCTTTTCTTTAATTCAAATCAAGAACAGATACTCTCTTCTGATTTTCTAGATCTTTTTTCCGGAAAACAACGACACATTATAGAAGAAAACTTTATTACTATACAACAAAGCCCTGTCATCGTAGAAAAACATGCTCCGATAAAGATTAATGACCGCTTCCTTCGTCTCAAAATAATTCCGGTAAAGAATGAAAATGAAAATTGTATTCTTGTTCTTATTCGTGACATCACCAGACAAAAACATCATGAAAGGGAAATAGAATTATACACACACCATTTGGAAGAAATGGTAAAAAAACGGACTGCGGAAAAAGACCTCGTCAATGAAGCACTGAAACTCAAAATTGTTGAACGTGAAAATATAAATGAAGAGCTCCAGGATGCATTATCCAAAGTAAAACTTCTCAGTGGAATTATCCCCATTTGTGCCCACTGTAAAAAGATACGTGACGACAAGGGATACTGGAACCAGGTGGAATGTTACATACGAGAAAATTCAGAGGCTGAGTTCAGTCATGGTATATGCCCGGAATGTTTTGATCAGGAAATGGCAGAAATCAACAAATTGCAAAGAAAGAAATGATTTAAGTTTGAAAAGATACGGCACTATCATATAAAATGATCTTGATAAAACAGTGCGTACTGTTTATAAACACGCCATCATAACTATTCACCCGAGAATCAAACAATTTACCCCGACACACTGCTGCAATGAGGATCATCCCTCTTGCATTCTTCACCGACTACAAAGGATCTCACAGAATATGGCCGAAATTAACCTTAGAAAGATGGCTGTCAACCAGTCTGGAATAATAAAAGCTGTAAAAGTCAGTGGGGAACTTGGGAGACGAATCAGGGAAATGGGACTGGTTCCAGGCACAGAGATAACCATTCAGGGGCGTGCTCCACTGTATGATCCCGTTGCCTTACGAGTGATGGGTGGCACACTTACTCTTCGTAACGATGAGGCCAATTATATCGTGGTTGATGTGAGCGATGAAGGCTGAATAATTTCAACCCCAGCCTCTTTTAACAAAACAAGAGCCACACTCTCACTTTCCTCCGCCACAACTTCATCAGGCTTTAATTTAAGAAGCCACCTTCCCACCAGCAATCCTTTTTTCTTTACTGCCGACCTGTATCGATTTTCAACAAATTGTCTTTTTTTCACTTTCCTTGATTCGCTATTCATGGTTTCAACCAGAAACCAGGGTGATGACGCAAGGTGCTGTGTACTTAGTTTCCCCTCAGGACTCTCAACGGGAGTCACTCTGCGGGTAAATTCACCTGGTGCAAAATGGGGCCGAATACGAGCCATAACAAGCCCTGGAAATTCCACTAGTAACTCTTCTTCCAAACGATCAGCCACAAGATCAGCAATTTTATGTGATGGTGTCGGCAATTCAACGTCCATATCGACGAGATATCGTCCCCCCGCATTTCTGCTGAAACATCTTTTAACTCTTCCTATGCGTGGATAATTTTCCACATATTTTATAATCTCCCTTTCTGTTTCCCTGTCAATTGAAGCATCGAGCAATTCTTTCAAAGCACCTACGAACAATTGTCCACCTGCATAAAAGACAAATATGGCTACAATTCCAGCTGCAAACCTATCGACGTTAAACCCAAAAGAAGCCACTATCAAACTGACAAGAACAACGCCTGTTGATAGAGAATCTGCTAAGTAATCTTTGGCATCAGCTATAAGCGCTGGTGAATTAAGTCTCTTGCCGGCACGTAATTGAATTGTTCCAAAGCCAAGAGCAATGACAAAAGATATACCGGCAACGGGAAGTGCGATAGTGACATCAGGCATGCTCGGAAGCCCAAAGAGCGCCTGGCGCCCTAATTCATAGCCCACAAGGACAACGGCAACGGAAGTACCTAATGCGGCAACGGTTTCCGCTTTATAGAGACCATAGGGAAATGATGGGTGCTCTCGACCTGCTACCCAGATACCGACGAAAACAGCCGTAGAGGAAAACACATCAGTTGCTGAATTAATAGCATCACCTAAAAGTGCCGCAGAACCTGACAACACCCCTGCAACGCCTTTTCCAATAGCAAGGAAGAGATTTAAAAATATTGAGATAATCGCTCTTTTTTTTGATTCCCCCAGCTTTT
>DAOWDZ010000153.1 GCA_030638765.1 Desulfocapsa sp. | reverse complement strand
GTATTCACCATCGGAAATTGTTGGATCATCAAGGACATAATACCGATGAGAATGATCATTCAGAAGAAGCCGTAGTTCTTCCAGCCTCTTCTTCTGCAAATCCATGATCAATTACTTGGCAGGGGTCAGCAGCTCGCCAGCCTTGGCAATATTTTCATGATCAACTTCATCAATGAAAATCAGGATTGCCTCAGGTGGTTTTCCTGCTTCTTTGGCTATTACATCGGTCACACCTTTGCAGATATTGCTTTTCTGTTCCTTGCTGAGTTTTCCGGCCACACGAATATTGACATAGGGCATTTTTTACTCTCCTTCAGTTTATTATGATTCGGACAAACAAAATTGAGCGATATTATCGGGAAGTTGTTTTAAATCAAGACCTACCTTACCAGCGAGCTCATTAAGCTTATTCACACTGCAATTAATAAATTTTTCCGGCAGGCTGCTACCTGCTGCTGAACGACCTTTTTCGAGAAAAAGCAACAGAGCTTGAGCCGCAATCTCCTTAAAAGAAGTCCAATCAATGGATTGTCGCAGAGCAAATGCTTCAGTACGATCCCAGTTGTATAAGCTTCGTCTCACACCGCGATAAATGGTTTCATGAAAATTTTCAACACGAATATCACGCAGGATAATCTCCTGATAACGCTGTACGGCTGCTTCTTTAAGAGAGGTTAGTTCAGCTTCAGTTAAAGTGAAACGGGGTCCATCGTTCTCTTTACAAAGATAATGGAGTGATGAATGAAATGTGATTTCAGGAATTTCACCGGAATGACGAACAATGAGCCACTCATCAGCAAGTAACTCATCACGTTCTTCTGTCACCGCTTTTTCTCCAGATCAAAAACTGAACGAAACATATCAACCTTCAGTTCAGATTGATCTTTACAACTTTCACTTTTGAGATACAACATTGGATCATGAAGCAGTCTGGAAACAATAGCAGCAGCCATCTTTTCCACACTTTTTTGTTCCTTTGGAGTCAAATCGTTCAGTCTTGGAAGAGTACGTTCAAGTTCAACCCTGGCTATCTGGTTACCCTTTTCTCGCAGAGCTGCAAGGGTGGGTGTGATGGCTAATCCCGCCAGCCAGTCATTAAATTTCAGAGCCTCCTCATCAACAATCCGGCTTGCTTTTATGGCCTCTTTATCACGCTCCGCCTTATTTAATTCAACCACATTGTGAAGGTCATCAATGTCATAAAGATACACATTTTCCAGATCATTCAGCGCTGGATCAAGGTCTCTTGGAACAGCAATATCGATAAAAAACAGCGGCTTATTGCGACGATTGCGCATCAGGGGCTTCACGTCATCTCTATACAGGATAATCCCGGGAGCGCCCGTTGAACTCACGATAATATCCACCTGCTCCAACTGTTCCGGAACCTCATCCAGGCTAACAGCACTGCCATTGAAGCGTCTGGCCAGATCGAGGGCATTCTCTAACGTTCTGTTAGCAACCACAACATCTTTCGCACCATTGCCAACCAGATGTTCAGCGGCAAGCTCCGCCATTTCTCCGGCACCAATCAATAACACCCGTTTGTTATCCAGAGAGCCAAATATTTTTTTGGCAAGTTCAATGGCAGCATAACTGATGGACACTGCAGAAGAGCCAATTTGTGTCTCACTGCGAACCCGTTTCGCCACTGAAAATGACTTATGGAGGAGTTTATTAAGGATTGGCCCAGTACACTTTTTCTCAGATGACCAGCGATACGCTTCCTTCAACTGCCCTAAAATCTGCGATTCACCTACAATCATGGAGTCAAGACTGGCCGCAACCATGAAGAGGTGATGGATAGCTTCTTCATTTCGATAACAGTACAGATGTTTTTCATACTGATCGGGACTGAGCGTATCCCCAAAAAGAAATCTGGCCAGGTTCTCTTGAATATGATCGCCATCACTTGCTGAAACAAGTATTTCGACACGATTACAAGTGGAGAGAAGATAGTATTCCCCAAGGCCATCGATCTTTCCAAGAGCCTGCAGAGGTTCTTCGTACCCACTGCTGAGTGCCAGTTTTTCACGTACCTCAAGGGGGGTATTCTTGTGATTAACCCCAAGCAGCAAAATTGTATCACTGGGCATAACTATGTACACCCCCAAGAAAATATGTCACTCCCCACAGGGTAAAAAGTACTGCACTAAAGCCAATTATGGACATGACCGCAGCCCGTCTTCCACGCCATCCCCAGGTAAACCGTTGATGAATTTGGGCTGCATAGAGAAACCAGGTGATAAGAGACCATGTTTCTTTTGGATCCCAGTGCCAATATGTTCCCCAGGCCTGTCTTGCCCAGACAGATCCTGTGATAATTCCAAGTGTTAAAAAGCCAAATCCTACCGTGAGACAATGATTGTTTAACTGATCCAGCGCTTCCAGAGACAGCAACCTGCTGAAAAAGAAACCAAATTTCTTGGATTTGAGCTCACGCTCCTGGAGAAGATACATAAGCCCGCCGCAAAATGCCAACGCCAGAAACCCGTATGCCATAACGGCAACACCTGCATGAACTGGGAGCCAGAATGATTGCAGAGCCGGAGTGAGTTCAAAGAAGTCCCTGGATACCGATGCTGCAATAAGCAGCATGATGAGCACAAGTGTTGAAACAAAGGTTCCAAAATTCTTCACAGAATAACGCCAGTGAAAGGAGAGGTAGGCCCAGGTTACAGACCAGGCGAAGAAAACAACAGCTTCGTGCTGGGAAGTGATAGGGGTATGGCCAGCAATGATATAACGTGAAATGATGTATAAGGTCTGCAGGATTCCTGAGCCAATTAGGATCATTCTGGCGATTTTGCGCAGCTCTTCACGTTGGCTGAAAAAGAACACAAAATAAACGGCACAGGCCACAAAACTGACCAGTACTACACCATTAAATAAAAGATAGTTGATTTCACTCAACATATTAAGATCTCCCAAGGATTTGACACATCAAAGCACCTGCTCCCTATTGTAACTCTGCATACGTTCGATCAGTCGCAAAACATCCACCTCAACTGGCAAAATACGCTGAAGCATTACAGTAAGTTCAGCCCACTGCCGTTCTCTGATGCATTCAAGAACATCATCATCAATTAATTTCTCAAAAACCCTTTTATGTTCAGTAAGATTGTTACTTAAACCCACAACTTCTTTTCGCAAATCCTTCATCATGACAACAAGCAGACCATACTCCGGTCCATAGTTCTTTTCCAAATCTCTTTTAATTTGTGCAGCTAATGCAGGGCTACCACCACCCGTGGATACGGTAAAAAGCAGTTCTCCCTGACGAAAAGAAGCCGGAACCTGAAACGTACACGCCTCCGGCATATCAATAACATTTGCCAAAATATCAGCCAAACGTGCTTCATTCACGATCTGTTTCTGTATTTCAGGCCTGTTCGTTGCCGCAAAAACGAGTTTCACACCATCCAGATCACCTGTTGCATAGCTTCTTGCCTCCCATTCCACTAGACCGGATTGGGCGAGTTTTTCAATATGTGTACACACTTCAGGGCTGATAACTTTAACAACTGCACCACAGGGAAGAAGTGAAGCAACCTTGCGACTTGCCACCCGTCCGCCGCCTATAACCAGACAAGGCATACCATTAATGTCCAGATTTACGGGATAGAGCGACATAACAGCGCTGCTTACTCCTTTGCCCTGAGACGATTAATAATAATTGTAATATCCTGCCCGTCCTTATGGATGGTTTGTTTGCTCCCTGCAATAGTGTACTCTTTCTTAGCACGTTCCATAAAGAGAGGTAAACATTTTCTGCGAGCATCGTGGGCAAGATAGATAGTTCCGCCTGGTTTTAAATATCGCTTAAAGACATCGAGTAACGGCTCGAAGAATTCTTCACGAAACAGAACTTCTGCGGCTGTGAGTACATCAAAGGGTTCCAGCTCTGGAGGATTCAACCAGTCAAGATGAGCAATCTTCACATTGCTGAGTCCGGAGGCGGCAGCACTCACCTTCTGAAAATCCATTATGATATCTTCATAATCCGTCAGTGTAACATCAAATCCACAGGCAGCCGCCGTTATGCCAGGAGCCCCAAGGCCTGCCCCAAGTTCGAGCAACCTCTGCCCCTTAGGATTCGGTAAAGTAGCCAACGCGTAAGAGAGGACCATAGCTGCTTCCCACAACTTGACCCAGAACGGAAACTCACTCACATCGGCAAAGGGGTCTTTACCGTCAAGGAACTCTTCAATATCATCAACTTTCAGGAGTCGAATGGTTCGGTCTTTGACTTTCAGTTTATCAAAGGTCAATTTATATTTAGCCCGAATACGGTTATATATTTCGCGCTCTTCTTCAGGTAAGGTTCTGATATCCATAATTCTATAGGTTTCTCTTTAAAATTAAGCAGCAAAAAATGTGTACAGCAGACCACCGCTGGAAAGAATTAAACAGTAATATCCGAAATAATGCAGTTTATTTTTACGAATCACATTGAGCAGGAGGATAATTGCGAAATACCCACAAATTGCTGAGGCAAGCATTCCCACTGCTATGAGTAACATACTCCCTGAGTCTGGAGGATTTGTCAGAAGATCCTTTGACTGCAAGACAACAGCTCCAAGAATAGCTGGAATAGACATGATAAAAGAGAAGCGGGCTACAGTTTCACGGTTAACCCCCAACGCCATTCCCATAAAAATAGTGGAACCTGAACGCGAGAGTCCAGGGAAAATAGCCATGGCCTGAGCACATCCAATAAGCAGTGACCGGGGTACATTCAACTGTACATTCTTTTCTTTAATATAAGGAGTCAGCGTCATAATCAAACCAGTTACAAAAAGCATGCAGTACACCAGCAGAATACTCCCGAAAAGCTGATCGATGGAATCCTTTAGGAAAAGCCCGACAACCACGGCTGGCAGGGTAGCCACCACCACATAGATATCCCAGTGAAAAAAGCGGATCAGCTCTTCATCGGCACGACCTTGAATAACAGCAAAAGGAGCCACCATCATCGCCCTTAACTCTTTCCTGAAAACAATACAGACAGAAATCAGAGTGCCAAAGTGAACAAAGATATCAAATGCAAGCCCCTGCTCCTGGAAGCTAAGCAATTCGGATCCCAGCACCAGATGTCCCGAGCTTGAAATGGGCAGAAACTCCGTCAGGCCCTGTATCGCACCTAATATTATTGCTTTTAAAATTTCCACTTTAGATCCCTGCTCGTGTACACAAAAAAGTTCACTGTTTAATCGGTTATATTTTTGGCTGAATCATTGATTCACCACAAAAAAAACACAAAAAAAGGGCCAATTGATACAGTATCAATCGGCCCTTGTAAACTAACTAAAAAACGGGGTTATGTCA
Source organism: Desulfocapsa sp. (assembly GCA_030638765.1). The sequence goes on along the minus strand of DAOWDZ010000153.1, from coordinate 22 downwards.
ATTAGCAACCCTCGATGGCAGC
>DAOWDZ010000044.1 GCA_030638765.1 Desulfocapsa sp. | reverse complement strand
TGGGGGGGCTTGTTCTTGGTATCAGTTTTCTCTGTTTTCTGTTAATTCGTAATCGACCCGAAGACCTGGGGCTGCAGGTTGTAGAGAAAAGAGGTGTTGCAAAGGTAAAGAAAGAATTAGATTCAGTCACGGCAAAACCAGTAAATAGAGGGAAACGAACACTCTATCATCTAGGTGGCATTTATTTTTTCTTTGGCTTTACCTATGTGATTTATGTAACCTTTGTTATCACCACTCTGATAAATGATTATAGCTTTAGTGAGGCCGTTGCAGGACGTTTCTGGTTTTGGTTTGGCCTGCTTGGCATGCTGTCTGGCCCACTTTTTGGATCATTATCAGATAGAATTGGCAGGGCCAGAACTCTTGCTCTGGTGTATGCTTTTCAGGGTGTTTCTCACGTACTGCTGGCATTGAATCCCGTTCCGGGTGCGATCTATATCTCCATTGCTCTTTTTGCCATCTGTGCCTGGAGTGTTCCGTCCATAATGGCTGCAGCTGTTGGCGATTATCTTGGCCCGTTACAAGCGGCTGCCGGATTTGCAACGGTAACTCTGTTTTTTAGCATCGGACAGATTTCAGGACCCGCTCTTGCTGGTATAATGGCGGAAAAGAGCGGCAGTTTTTCCCAGGCATATCTGGTGGCAGCGGTGCTTACTGGAATTGCAGCTTTCTTGAGTCTCTCTTTACCAAAAACTGAAAAATGAAAATCATGTCTTCTGAAAATGGCTATATATCGCCTAAAGAATTTGGATTACCGTCCAGGACGGTTCTTGAGCAGGTCGATGGTGATACAATAGCCATTGTTATTGATCGGAAAAGCAGAATTATTATGGCCGACGGAAGGAAGATTCTTGAGAAGGCACAGAAAATAAAAAAATCACAGCCATCGCTCTCCATTATTCTTAAAACCACGGCTCCGGTCTGTAGTAAAACAAAACAATTGTTGGAATCAGCCGGAATTAAACTGATTGCATATCGTAAATAAAAACCTTCTCCAAAAAGCTCCTGTACTTCTCTTTGAATGAAAAGGAAAATCGAACTTCTGGCACCTGGTGGTGATGTAGATGCTGCAAAGGCGGCAATTGTGGCCGGGGCAGATGCAATATACTGTGGATTGGCTCGCTTTAATGCCAGAAATCGTGCTGAAAATATATCCTTTGAAGAGTTAAACGGTTTGCTACGACTCGCTCATACACATGATTGCGAGGTTTTTCTCACTCTGAATGTCATTATCGTTGAAAATGAAATTCCCGCTCTTGTACAGCTCTTAAACAGGGTAGTTAATACCAAAATAGATGGAATTATTGTTCAGGATTTAGGTCTCTTGTATCTTCTGTCACGCTATTTTCCAAGGCTTCCCATTCACGCATCAACTCAGTTAACCACCCACAATGAAGGACAGATTCATTTTTTAAGTACATTGCAGGCTAGTCGTGTCAATCTCTCCCGAGAGTTAAACGTTCACGAGATACAGACTCTTACAGAAACGGCTCATGCGAATGGCATGCTGACTGAAGTTTTTGTTCATGGTTCGTACTGTATTTCGTATTCGGGTGTATGTTATCTCAGCTCACTCCATGGAGGGAATTCGGGGAATCGTGGCAGGTGTAGTCAACCTTGCAGGGATCAGTACGTAACAACTGTTAGAGGGAATGATTTTCCTTTGAATATCAAAGATAATTCAGCTTATCTTGATATTGTGGCGTTGTCTGAAACTGGAGTTGATTCTGTTAAGATAGAAGGCAGAATAAAAAAGTTTCACTATGTTTATACTGCCGTAAAATCATGGCGGAAACAGCTGCAGAATCTCTATAATGAAAAGTCATGTGATACCGATTATGGAGACCTTCACAAAGTCTTTAATCGTGGTTTTTCAAACGGATTTTTGAAAGGAAAAATCGGTGAGGAAATGTTTGCGGAGAGTCCTCGGGATAATTCCGCCATTCATCTTGCGAGAACCAATGGTGTGCTTACTGAGAAGAGTGTTGAAGCAGCAAAAAGAGAACTCTATGAGGTAAAGACAGAAATTATTACAGATGTGAAACGTAAAATCGAGGGTTTGAGTACTGCCAAGTTGCCGTTGCAGATAACGGTGTCCGGAAAATCAGGCATACCTTTAAAACTCCAGATTAAAACTTCTGAAACGTCATTTGTAGTTTTCTCAGGTATTAATCTGATACCCGAAACATCTCCAGGAAAAGCCAATCAGGGTCTTAACAATGCGACGCTTTTAAAGCGGTTTGCAGCATTTAATGAGGCTGAATATTTCATTGAAAAATTTGATACCG
>DAOWDZ010000040.1 GCA_030638765.1 Desulfocapsa sp. | reverse complement strand
CTGACGATTGTTGAAACTGTTTGCCGAGTAGATCCTATAATAGCAGCCAGTTGTGTTGTTGTCAGATCAAGTTTAACAGTAGTTCCCCCAACGCCTTTTCTACCATTATGTTCAGCCTCATAAAGAAAAAAGTCAGTGAGCCGTTGTTTAATGTCTTTAAAGACTAGGCTGTCAATAATAGAGAATGATTGTTTGAGTAACTCACCAAGAATACGAATAATAGTTCTGGATAAGGCAGGATGTGTTACCATGTATGATTGCAGTCTTGTTGTCGGCATGACCATAAGAGTAACGTTTTCCAGGGTTTCAACATGGGCACGGGTATGGGTTGCGTAGATATCACCAGGTTCCAGGATAGCGAGAGAAAAATCCTTATCCTCAACTGCCAGGTACAATCGCAGCCGCCCTTTTTTAACAATAAAGATAAGGTCCCGTTCATGTCCTGGAGAATAAATGAGGCTGTTTTTTGTGTAGTTTATATCGGTAAACTCTGCCAGAAATTTTCTATTTTCCGGTTTACCGAGTTCGGTAAGCAAATTAATGGATGATAGCTTAGTTTTCATATTTAGTTAAGTAGCGGTATTCCACGATATTTGCAATATATTACCAAACAACAACTTCTCTATTTTTTAATACCTGCCTTATTCATCTTATACCGTAAAACACGCTCGCTGATGCCTAATGAGTCAGCAGCCTTAGTTTGAACCCAGTGATTATCTTCAAGAGCAGCAATAAGCATATTTTTTTCAACTTCAGCCAAACGATCACTGAGCAACCCGCCCCGATTATTGCTTTCACGAGTCTCGACCGGAAGATCGGAAACTTCAATCCTGCTCCCACGAACCAGAGTTACCAGACGCTGAATCAGATGCTCAAGTTCCCGGACATTACCTGGAAAACTGTACTTAACTAACTGCGCCATGGCATCCGGTGCAAAACTCATGGGGTTGATGGTATATTTTTCCAGGAAGAACTCAGTCAATTCCACTATATCATCACGACGTTCTCTCAGTGGCGGAACTTTAAGCTCAAGCACATTCAACCGAAAATAGAGATCTTCACGGAAAGTCCCTTCACTCACCATCTCTTTCAGATCTTTATTGGTGGCAGTGAGCACTCTGGCATCGACTGCTATTTCTTTTTCAGAGCCGACACGATTCACCTTTTTTTCCTGGAGTGTACGAAGAAGTTTTGCCTGAAGATGCAGAGGAAGTTCTCCCACTTCATCAAGAAAAAGTGTGCCACCACTTGCGAGTTCAAAACGACCGCGGCGTTGAGAAACGGCTCCTGTAAAAGATCCTTTTTCATGACCAAAGAGTTCCGATTCAAATAAATTTTCAGGAATTGCAGCACAATTCACTTCTACGAAAGGGCCATCTTTTCTTGATCCCATAAGGTGAATCAATCGTGCCACCAGCTCCTTTCCTGTTCCTGTTTCACCATGAATAAGAGCCGCCCATTCCGTCGGAGCAATTCTATAAACCAGAGAAAGAAGTTCCTGCATGGCCTTACTCGAACCGATGATGGATATGGGCAATTCAGTTTTTTCAAGAGTTTCTGTTATTTTTTCAGATTCCTTCTGTACCGATATATTCTGTTCTATTCTACGTATAATTTCCAGAAGATGTATAAGATCAACAGGTTTTTCCATGACATCATCAGCACCGAGCTGCATCACTTTTACGGCCGTTGTCACATTTCCATAAGCTGTTATCATGATAGCTCTCACCAGTGGCGAGACAGCTCTCATTTTCTCAAGGACTTCATCTCCGTTCATGTCCTCCATGCGATGATCCAACAGTACCAACTCAACGGGAGCAGAATCAAAAATATGCAAAGCCTCCTGCCCACCAGCTGCCGTTAATACTTTAAAGCCCTGTTTCTCAAGAAAACCCTGAAGCATTTCCCGTTGGGTCTCTTCATCGTCAACTATTAGAATAAGCATAATAAATTGTATAAATCCTCGTCTATGAAACGGGTAGAGTAATTATGAACCGGATGGTGTTCATTGCATAGTCAGCATTCCAGGAAAGTTGTCCGCCATGAGCCTGAACAATCTTTCTGCTGATAACAAGACCAAGGCCAGTCCCTTTATTTTTACTGGTAAAATAGGGTTCAAAAAGAAGTTTGCTCTCTTCTCTATTTAACGTAAAACCACCGTTCGTAAGCTCAATCTGACACATTCCCTTCTTTTCAGACAGAGCGATGTCAATTTTCAAAAACCCGCCATTCACCTGTGCTTCCACGCTATTTTTTACTAAGTTTTCAAAGAGTTGCTCTAGAAGAGTCTTATCGCCCAAAGCCAATATTTTTGAATCATATTTAAACTCAACGTCAATCTGTTGCGCATCACAATACCCGCGATAAAGCGTGATAGCCTGATTTGCAAGTGCTACGATATCGACTTTTTCAGTGGTGATTTCATAGGCATGAATGGAATCTTTCAACCTGGTAATAATTGTATTTGAACGATCAACCGCACTTCGCATACTTTGCAGAAGTTTATTGTGATCCTGATCCAGATTTGCAGCCTCTATCTGAAGGCGCTGTAATCCCATTCCAATTGCATTCAAGGGATTTCTAAGTTCATGCGTAATGGTAGCAGCTGCTCTTCCAAGTGCCGCATCTTCATGCTGACGCGCCAGTCTTCTTTCAAATTTACGTGCCTGCTGCAGACGCTGCCGCTGAATCCGATAGAGCAGCCAGGAAGACAATGCACCAAAAAGGATCAAAAAACTTGTAAAGATGATAAACTCTTTACGCATCTGCATACGCCGTTTCCCGTAACGATCCGTTTTCAGGGCAACAACAAGATTTTTGTCTCCCATTGAGATTACTGTTTCAAGGATATTATCCGGAAGAGCGCCCTGCTCCACAGAATCATTTCTAAAACGCACATAGGCAATATCATATAAATTTTGGAACATACTGAGCAGACGTTCCACGGAGATTTTTTCAAGTGTGGCATCTATTTCCTCGGAGGAGAGACCAACCAGAACGCAATATTCAGATTCTCTTTCTGTGGTTTCAACAGCCGGAATATAGGAAAAAAGATACAGCTGTTCGTTTTCTATCCGTTCAAGTCCTGCAACATCCCTGCACATCCTTCCGGGAAGCCATCCGGCAGGTCCACTCACAGCTTCAACATTGTTAACGTGGACAATTTTAACTCCCTCAAAACCGGATTCCACTGCAAAAGCAGTAAGTTCAGCACTTGAAAAAGCTTCAACCTGATTAAGATAGTGTATAAAACGAGCACTATTTTCAAGAGATGCAGCAACAGTATCTTCTAATCCGCTTTGGGAAAGCAGTGTGTTTTCTATATTTACCGCAACAACTGCAGCAAGAATCTCAGAATGATCCTGAGCATGCTTTTGAATTTCATCTGATGCATGCTGCATCTGCCAGAAAAAATATCCCCCGACAAGAGCAATAATCAGCGAGAAAAACGAGAGGTTTGTACGACAGCTTGGATAGAGTGTCATCTTCCACCTCCTCAACCGCCGCCACCGCCGCCGTTGCCACCCCCTCCACCGTTACCGCCAGCACCACCATTGCCACTACTGCCACGCCCCGCGCCAAAACCAGAGTTTCCGTTCTCATACTCGCCATCATCAAAGGGGAACTGGTTCCATTTTCTCCCCTTTAAGAGTCTTGAGCGTACTCCTGTGGGGTCGGAGGAACAGCCACCTCTCCGACACCCTCGAATATCGTTTGCCACAAAAACATTCGTTTCATCTTTAACTAATTCGCCCCATAAACGAATGGTCTCTCCAATAATGACGCACCCCGGCAAACCACCTTGTTCGTTTATATTCGACAATCTTGTCTCTTTTGCAAGTCGCACCACAACCGTCTCTTCAGGCACAACACTTTCCGCCATGCTATTGAAACGAACAGGCTCAAGGGTGATTTCCAGCAGCTTTTTATCCACGCTGAGAACTTTTCCAACAAAAAAGTCCTGAGCTAAAACGAGATCCGTTTTACAAAACAGAATCATCAGAACAATGGCCGCACAGGTAGCAGCCATGCCCATAGATATTCTATTTTTGTTCATTAATGATCTCATGAAGAATATCAAAAATGTCCATCGGACCTTTATTGCTTTCTTCTGCAATCTCCTTGACTGTCATCTCTGCCTCAACCAGAACACCTTTTTCAGCAAGTTTTCCACGGATTTCCCTGAAATGAAGATTATATTCACTGCACAAACCTGCAATTGTTTTATTACCGAAACCGGACATTGGATTATCTGGAAAAACTGATGATTCTCCATCTGCTTTCTCTCCACCAGCAGGTTTTAGCATAATAGCAAGGGCTGCAGGACTAATATTATTGCCATCGGCAATAGTTAACAGAGTGTCGTTACTATCTGCAAAGCTGATATTCGCTTTTTTGAGAATTTCCATAGCCACATCCAGATCAAGATTCTGCTTCTTGGTGAAATGCTTCAAAGAAGATAGCTCTGCATGCCCATATGGTGGCTCTCCATACTGTTTCGAGGCATTATCTTTAATGGCCTCTCCCATATTAATGACCGAAATCATAGGAGGAACTTCAAAATAGGTTCCGATACTCACAACCATGGTAAGCAGCAGGGCAACATTAAAAGATGGTGTGAAAACTTTAAGTTGGCGAGCGCGATTTTTCATATAAGCTTTTATTGGAGCCCAGTTGTAATACATGTGCATACCACCGGCAAAAAGCATAAGAAAACCAAGGTTTATATGAAGATTACTCCATTCTCCCTTACTTAGGCCAAACATATGCCAATCTGCCCAATAAGCCACACGTCCATGAGGTACAATAAATAAAATAATCGATGTTATACCCTCTAGTAGAAATGAGATAAACATGGTCATGGATGTTATTTTTCGTATGTTCACGTTGAAACTCCTCTGTTAAAAAATGGATGCTCTAGATCCTGTAAATAGTTCTAATATTATTTCATTATGACAATGCCAGAAATGTGCCACATTAAGAAAACATTACTATTTGTTAAAAAACACTATGTTATACCTTTTTATCACTTCTTATGCCCTGACACTAACTCGACAAACTCAACCTTGTCGACAAAAATGTCGAACATCGACCCAATTTGACCAAATCAGAGCAACACTCCAATTTTATTTCACTTTTTCTTACAAGAACTTGACTTTAGCGCCCATGAAAGAATAAACTTTAATTATGAACACATTAACATTTACTCAAAACTTCTCAAAAATCATCTTTTATCTCTATTAATAACAAATGCTCTTAAAAGACCTTCGCGCAGCCGGAACGGCAATCAAAATTGTATCTATTTATCTGTTAATTGTCATTACGGGAATAGTTTTAGTCCCCTGGCTTAACCAGAACCATAATGTATTCTCTGTTTCTACCATTAACCTCATTAAAGATACTTTCGTTCTTTTTCTCGCCAGCATTCCTCTCTTTTACTTAATTTATCAATCTGCTTCAAAGCAAAATCACCATCAACGCCTGGCTCAGATAAATGAAAAGCGGTATCGCTCACTGTTTGACAACATGAGCAATGGTGTCACTGTTTATCGTCCCATTGAGAATGGACAGGATTTTGTGGTTATAGACGTTAACAATAAAGGTCTGGAGATAACTAACCTCAAACACCACTATTGTGTGAAACGTAGACTTTCAGATTTCCCACGGAAAGTTGTCTACAAACGACTTCTCACGTGCATGCAAAGAGTCCACGCAACAGGAATTGCTGAACACTTTCCTCTGGACAGATATCGTAATGGTCAACTGGAAGTAAGTAGAGAAAACTATGTTTACCGTCTGGATTCCAGAGAAATCGTTGTTGTATATGATGATGTAACTCAAAAAAAACTCCTCGAAGAACAACTCAAACAATCCCAGAAAAAACTTACCCTCCAGAACAATATCATCACACAATTTCTAACAATAAGTGACGATACTGTATATCAACCAATTCTAAAATTTATCCTCACATATTTTAAAAGCAGTTATGGCTGTTTTGGATATTTTGACGATCAGGACCAGATCATTATTTCCAGCCTGAATAACACACATTCTAAATACGACGCAATTGCTGTTAAAAAAGTTGCAACTGAGTGCACAATATCCAACGATGCCATACGCAATGTGATACTAAAAGGAACTCATTTCATCCAAAACAAACCACTCACCTCTCCAGTCACACAAATTGCTCTCGATAACGGGATGGCTGTTCCTATACGGTATCAGGATAGGACAATTGCAGTCATTTTCCTTGGAAACAAACAAGATCCGTACACCAGTAATGATGTTGAAGTACTCAATGAAATATCTTCCCACATAGCACCAATACTCGATGCCAGACTTCAGGCACAGCATAACGCCAGAATGCATACAACAACCCTCACAGCACTCCAAAAAAGTGAGGCAAATTTAAAAGAGGCTGAAAAACTGGCAAAAACAGGCCACTGGGAACACAACATTATTGAAGATACACTCTTCTGGTCAGATGAAATTTATCGAATTTTTGGTCTTGACTCGAAACATTTCACTCCCAATGTTGAAAATCTGTTTGCCCGTATCCATCCTGATGATCGGAAAGCCGTCGACCACGCTTATAAAAATTCAATTACAGAAAAATCCCCCTATGAAATCACTCACCGCATAGTATTGGATGACGGTACAATAAAACATATACAAGAGCGTTGCCTAACATCTTACAACGAGTTGGGCAAACCCATAAATTCCCTTGGAACCTTACAGGACGTTACGAAAAGCGTACTGGCAGATGAGGCAAACAAAATGCTGGCCACTGCCATTGATCAATCAGTGGATGTTGTTCTGGTCACAGACAAACAGGGACTTATTCAGTACGTTAACCCGGCATTTGAGAAAATATCCGAATACACAAAAGGGGAAATACTGGGCAAAAACCCTCGTTTTCTCAAGAGTGCTGAACATTCACATGCATTTTATAAAGACTTGTGGGCCACCATCTCAAACGGTGAAGTCTGGCAGGGTCAACTTGTCAACAAGAGTAAGTCCGGTGCAAAATTTATTGAAGAGACAACTATAACACCCGTCAAAGACAGCATTGGGAAAATCATTAACTATGTTGCTGTCAGGCATAATATCACCCGTGAACTTGAGCTGGAGGAACAACTTCGACAGGCTGTGAAAATGGAGGCCGTAGGTACATTAGCCGGGGGAATTGCCCACGATTTCAACAATATTCTTGGAGCCATCCTCGGCTACACAAGAATGGCCATGGATGAACTTTCAAAGGAAAGTCAGCCCTATCAGGATCTCTGCGAAGTCATTCAATCGGGCGACAGGGCAGCAGATCTTGTCAGGCAAATTCTTCTCTTCAGTCGTCATCAGGAACAGGAATTCATCCCGGTACAGATACAATTCCTCATCAAAGAGACTGTTAAGATGCTCCGAGCATCACTTCCGGCTTCAATTGAACTTCAGGAAGAAATTGACGACACCTGCCCTCCAATAGATGCTGACCCCACCCAGATTTATCAAGTTCTTATGAACCTCGGAACCAACGCCAGACAGGCCATGCTTCCCGAAGGTGGTACTCTCAGGATTACATTATCACAAGTAGAATTCACAGAAGAAAGCCTGGACATTCCCACCACTATACACCCGGGACATTACTTACAACTTACAATCCAGGACACAGGAGCCGGAATCGAAGATGAAACCATAAAACGAATTTTTGATCCTTTTTTCACCACAAAGGGAATTGGTGAAGGGACAGGCCTTGGCCTGGCAGTTGTTCACGGTATCATTAAAAGCCACCATGGCAGTATATCCGTCAAAAGCAGTCCTCAAGAAGGTACTCAGTTTTCAATTTTCCTTCCAGTGGACGACACTATTGCAAAAGTTGTATCATCAAGTGAAGATGAGGTCCTTCCTATTGGGAGTGAACATATCCTGGTGGTTGACGATGAGCCCAATATCTTAATACTTCGTGAGCGAATACTTTCAAAATTGGGATATCAGGTCACCACCTTCAATAGTACTATAACAGTTATGGAATCCATCAAGGAAGATCCTTTTCAATATGATCTGTTACTCATCGATATGGCCATGCCAAATATGAGTGGTAAGGATCTTTTAGCCAATATCAGGAAAATCAACCCGGACATCCCGGCCATTCTCTGTACAGGTAATGCCGAGCTTCTCACTAAAAGTCAGATCATTCAATATGGTTTTTGCACCATGCTTGAAAAACCAATAAAACCGCTGATTTTAGCAAAGACAATACGTGAATTCTTAAATGAAAAAGAACAAACAGTCTGAAAAACAAAAAAGTATCGCCAAGATCCTTATTATCGATGACGATGTGACCCTGTGTTCCATGCTGATTAAGCAACTCAATCGAACGGGTCATGAAACCGGCTCTGCAAATACCCTGGAAGAAGGCCTTCTTCTGGCCAATGGAGAAAATTGGGATTGCATACTGCTCGATGTACAAATGCCGGATGGCAATGGCCTTGAATACCTTCCTCAATTCATAGAAACCCCATCCTCTCCTGAAGTTATTATTATCACTGGTCATGGTGCTGCTGATGGCGCCGAAAAAGCCATTCGGGGTGGTGCCTGGAGTTATATAGAAAAGCCCCATGTTATTCGTGACCTCCCCCTGCATCTGATACGAGCACTACAGTTCCGTGAAGAGAAACAACGCATAAAAGTTGTTCCTGTTTCCTTAAAGAGAGGTGCAATTATTGGTCAATCAAACGCACTGAATAAATGCCTTGACCGACTTGCCACTGCTGCCTCAAATGACATCAATGTGTTAATCACTGGAGAAACAGGCACAGGTAAGGAACTTTTTTCACAGGCGCTTCATGACAACAGCAACAGATCTGAGAAGCCATTTGTTGTTGTGGATTGTGCGTCGCTTCCAGACACTCTTATAGAAAGCACCCTTTTCGGCCATGTCAAGGGAGCTTTTACAGGTGCAGACAGAGCACAGGAAGGTTTGATTCAGCATGCCCATAATGGAACACTCTTTCTAGATGAAGTAGGAGAACTTCCTCTTGCCATACAAAAAAACTTTCTACGGATCCTACAGGAACGAAAATTCCGTCCGGTTGGAGGTACCAAAGAGATCATATCCAATTTCAGACTGGTTACCGCAACAAACCGCGACCTCTCACAAATGGTAACTGATGGACGTTTTCGCGGTGATTTACTTTTTCGACTTCATGCCATGAATATTACCCTTCCTCCTCTCCGGGATAGACTTGAGGATGTCAGAGAACTGGTCGTTTATTTTCTTGGGAAACTGTGTGAACGATACCAGAAAGAGACAAAAGGTATTGCCCCCGATTTCATCGAAAATCTTGCTGCCTACAACTGGCCTGGGAATATACGGGAATTGCACCAGACAGTAGAACAAATTTTTGCAGAAAGCGTTGACGCACCGACGCTATACTCCATTCATCTGCCACAGCAAATGCGCATTCAACTTGCCAGGGATGGTGTACAGAAAAGCTCTACACCTTCAGATACAAAAGCAGTACAAAACAACCCACCTACCTCACTGCCACCATGGAAAACCTTTAAAATAGAGAGCGAACGGAACTACATGAAAGATATTATGCGACTGAGTAACAATAATATAAAGAAAGCATGCGATATTTCCAGTCTCTCAAGAGCACGAATATATCAACTCCTTGAAAAGCATGGTATTAACTCCAATCCACAAAAGTAGATAAAGTCTATTTTTGTGGACATACTATTATTCTTCCCAGAGCAGAGCCCACACTATCTCACTGATTTAGCGCCATTTCTACTTACCCCCCCCAGTATAGTTCTGGCATACAAATTGCTTGTATTGTTTACAGTTTCAACCAAACACTTTAACCATACTCAGGAAGTTCCCAGATGAAGATTTTTTTTTACGCCCATGACTACTCAAACGAAGCTAGAGAGTATAGTGATCGGCTTCTCAATAAGAAATCTCTGGAATCATTAACCATACTTCCTGCAGGAGAAAAACTGGGTGGAAAGGTAAGCCTGAGCCTCAGAAATGGCGATGTGATGATCCTGTTTGCAGCAACTACTCAAGAACTTAACAGCCTACTGGCCATACACAGGATATTCGATGAATTCCGGGTTATCCTTGTTCTGAAACATCAGGAAACCTCGAGCATTCCGGCAAGCAGTCATATATTGAAACCCCGCTTCATCACCTTTGCCAACAGTGATACTAGCAATATAGAAGAAGTCATCATGAAGATGCAGGACCGTTCGGACAACTCTGCCACAGTGAACTAACGGTAGCCTAAAAAAAACAAAGCTTTCTATTTATTCATTTACGGCTGCCTGCCGCTGCCTCAGCATCTCAAACATTATAACACCAGCAGCAACTGAACTATTTAGGGAATCCAGCTGTCCCTCCATGGGAATGGAAAGTAAAACATCACACTGTTTCCGTACCAGTGGCCGAATACCGGTTCCCTCACTCCCAATTACAATACATGCTGGAAGCACCAGATCAGACTGATAAAGAGATACCGCATCAGCATCTTTTATGGCACCAAAAATCCAGGCACCAACATCTTTCAGAGCCTGCAGGGATTGAGCAAGGTTGGTAACCTGGCAGATATCAATATGAGACATGGCTCCAGCTGCTGACTTTGCTGCTGTTCCGCCAATTGGAGCAGAACGTTCACGGGTGACAATAATAGCATCAACACCGGAGGCATGGGCAGAACGGATGATTGCTCCAACATTATGAGGGTCCTGCAGAGTATCAAGCGCAATGATTCTTGGGTTTACTCCTTGCTCGACAAGAGACTTGAACCTGTCGAGTAAGTCATCAAAAGGCATGAGACAGGTCTGTGACATTTTAGCCACAACTCCCTGATGGCGAACCTGTGAGGCCTCTTCTCCGACGAGACGAATGGAATCCACAAAGTGTATCTTTATTCCGGCACTTTTAGCTTTTTCTATAATTTCCTCGCGCTTGCCGCCTTTTCTGTCTTTTACAATGTAGATTTCACTTATACGATCGGCTTCCTGGTCAAGAGCTTCAAATACAGGATGGATTCCCCAGAGCAGATCCTCACTCAGACGAATTTTCCGTTCATTTCCCTTTCGAAATTCTTTATTATTTTTCACTTGGCACCATTAGGTTAATAGATTCTCCGCTTGGCAATCGGTGTCCTCTGCTGCGCTCTGCTATAAGAACAGCCTGAAGCGTTGCTGCTGCCTCATCAAGGTCATCATTAATCACAAGATACTTGTACTCTTCAGCACAGCCCATTTCCTGTGCAGCATTTCCAAGACGTACGGCTATGATTTCTTCGCTGTCTGTTCCACGCCCACGAAGACGCTTTTCAAGTTCATCAAGGGAGGGTGGAGCAACAAAAACCGAGACAGCATCCACTTTTTTGTCAGCTGCTATGATTGCTGCCCCCTGTACATCTATATCCAGAATAACATCCACTCCCTGCTCGAGTTGCTGCAGGACTGCAAGACTACTGGTTCCATAGAAATTTCCGTGAACTTCGGCCCACTCCAGAAACAGATCCTGATCACGCATGGCTTTAAATTCAGCAACGGTTACGAAATGATAATCAACACCGTCTTTTTCACCTGCACGCGGTTCCCGGGTCGTGTGAGAAATAGAGAATGCAAGTTTTCCTGTTTCCTGCATCACTTTCTTGACGATGGTTGTTTTTCCTGTACCCGACGGCGCCGAGAGAATAAAAAGCTGTCCTGTTGCTATCATCTCACTCAATCTCCTGTTTCTTTATTCGCATCACTCACATGGGGATCCAGCTGAAGTGATGCCAGGCGCTGGTTAATTGTATCTGGCTGAATCGAAGAGAGGATTACATGATTTGAATCCATAACGAGCATGGAACGTGTTCGTCTTCCCTCGGTTACATCCAGCAACCGTCCAGATTCTCGAGCCAATTCTTTTAACTTTCTTGCAGGAGAGGAACCGGTATTTATCACAGCGATGATTCGTTGCACCATCACCGTATTTCCAAAACCAATATTAATCAGTTGCATGTTTCCTTTCCTTTATTCGAGGTTCTGAACCTGCTCTCTCATCTTTTCAAGCTCAGCCTTCAAATTCACCGTGAGATGTGCAATGGCAGCATCATTGATTTTAGAGGCCATGGTATTCACTTCACGCAGAAACTCCTGCAGGAGAAAATCAATTTTTCTGCCCGTTGCTTCATCGGACTCAAGAAATTCTCTGAACTGGTTTATATGACTATCAAGACGGACGATTTCTTCAGTGACATCCGTTTTATCGGCAAGAATCGCCACTTCCTGAGCGAGGCGCTGAGGATCAAGCTGAACCCTATCGAGTAATTTCTGCAAACGCTCGCTGAGATTCTGTTCCCTGCGTTCTAAAAGCTCTGGAATAGCATCACCTATCCGATGCACAACGGAGGCAAAATCCCCCAGTCGCTCAGAAAGATCCTTTTGCATTGCCTCACCTTCACGGCTTCGCATGGTGTCGCAAATTACAAGAGCCTGCCGTAAAGCTTTTTCCATGGATGGCCAGACAGCATCAAGGTCCTCATCCTGCTGTTTCAAGACAAGAACATCGGGATATGACGCGAGTTTATCAAGTGTGGTATCAACATCGAGATCAAGCGATTTCCCAAGATTTTTCAAAGCCTCATCATACGCTTCAGCAAGACCGCTGTTAACCTCGATTTCACGTAAATCAGAGAAATCTCCGGTTACGGTGAAGGAGATATCAACCCGGCCACGTTGCAGAGTCTGTGCCACCACCTTTCGAACCGCATCTTCAAGACCGGCGTAACCTCTTGGCAATTTGATCTTGAGATCAAGGTAGCGATGATTGACACAACGAATTTCAGCCACCCACTGTCTTCCATCTGATCCTGCTTCACCACGACCAAATCCGGTCATACTTTTACTTGGCATCTTATATATCCTGTTAGCAACTGCTAAATGTTGTCGGTATTATTTCTTCTCCGTGAAGTACGGTGAGAAGTTCTTCCTGACTGACGGTGGCTGTTCCAACCTTGCCAACCACTACTCCCGCTGCAATATTTGCAAGAGATGCTGCATCTGCAAAGTTTGCTTTTGCTGCAAGGCCTAATGCAAGTGCTGCAATCACAGTGTCTCCGGCTCCTGTCACATCAAAAACAGCTTGCGCTGTGGTTGGAATAGTAACCAGTGTCTTCCCTTTTTCAAGGAGTGCCATTCCGGATTCACCACGGGTAATGAGCACTGCTTCGCATCCGGTTTTTTCAAGAAGATGGGTTGCTGCCATACGAAGATCTTCGACTGTATCAATACTCATTCCAGACAATTTTTCAGCTTCCATATGATTTGGAGTAATCAGAGATGCACCGTAAAAACGTTCCGGTTCGCTCGGTTTGGGATCGACAACCACTGGAATCTTTTTTCCACTCTCCTTTTCTACTTGTGCCACACGGGCAAGCAACATCTTCATCAATTTTTTTCCGATAACACCTTTGTTTTAATCAGAAATAATGATAGCATCAAAATTTGACAAGTTATGATCAAGAAAGGTGGTCAGTGTTGCCACCGTCGACTCTGAAGGAGCACTGGTTCGTTCACGATCAAAACGTACAACCTGCTGTCCCTGAGCCACAACTCGTGTTTTTACGGTTGTGGGACGTTTTCCTTTCACCAGCCCATCCGTGGAAGCACCAAGATTCTGAAGAAGCCCCTGAAGACGTTTGCCCATTTCATCATCTCCGATAATACCGCAAAGAACTGCTGTACCACCTAAGGCATATATATTATGCAGAACATTAGCACCACCGCCAAGCAGAAATTCTTCCTTTGTTACATTCACAACTGGCACAGGTGCTTCCGGCGAAATTCGACTAACCGTTCCCCATATAAAATGATCGACGATAATATCGCCAACCACCAGTATTTTCTTTGCGCCGATCTGTTGAACCAACTCGTTTAATTCTGACTTCATTTTATAATTTAACCCATCGTTCAGCCATTCGTTCACAAACAAAAACCAAGGACTCGATATCTAAATAATCATTGACCTTCCGATCAAAAAGAACTTTCACCTTTGCGGGAAAGCCATCCTCTTTATCCTCATCCCAGAAAAGCACAAAAAGTGGCAAACGGGGAAGAGCCGGCACAAAGAAGGCTGCACTGCAACTCTGTTCAGGGTTTTCCTGAAGCACTGCGCCAAGGCTTGGTGCACCCTTTAGCATAAGATCCACTGTATCCGTAAAATGCTCTGCAATTCGTTCCTCGCAATACACTCTCAGTGTTCGAACTTTAGAGATGGAGTTAGGAAGAGATTCCATGCCCACCCAATCAAGTAATGGCTCGTCTCCACCTGCAAAATGCACATAATTATACAGCAGAATCTGATCTCGTGGATCTTCTACTTCTTCGCCATCAATGAGTATTCCATCATGGGATAACTCAACGTCACGGCCAAGAAACTTCAATAAAAGGCTATCTTTTTCAGGCCCTGACCAGGCACACCCTATAGCGGCGGCAGCCTTGCTAAAATCAATATCACTTGTTTTTTTCTTGAGATAGGCAACAAGTGCCAGATCTTTTTCATCAAGCAGCCTGCCGACACCGTCAAGGCCGTCTTTTCCTCTATTGCTTTCAGAAAACTCATCACCCAGCTGTGAAACATCTACATAGGGACATTTTTCCGGATTCTCACCACCTTTGGTAACAGCGGCAGCAAAAGCAAGACATGCAGCATAGCCGCACTCTCCACAATTGTTTCTAGGAGTAAACTTTATAAATTCTAATGGTTGCATTGTTTTTATCCAGACAAAGAAAAACGATGCAGAGGATCAGTCCCCTGCATCGTTTACAAACAGCCGTATTTAAAAAAATTGCAATG
This sequence comes from Desulfocapsa sp., assembly GCA_030638765.1. Next base: position 1,994 of record DAOWDZ010000040.1, on the reverse strand, counting down.
CCCTTACTTCTTCATGCGTCTATCAAGTTCTTTTGTGATTGCAGCGGTGACATCAATAGCAGGATCAGCATAGAGAACACTGGATTGACCATTGAGGGTGGAATCCAGGATAACAGTGTATCCATTCTTTTCCCCATATCCCATAACGACTTGTTGCAACATTGTCATGATTGGCTCAACCTCTTTTGCCTGTAACTGCCTCAATTCGGCCTGAGCGTCCTTCCCTTTTGACTGTAATTCTCTAACCTTGAACTGGAACTCACGTGTTTTCTCTGCTCTTTTATCCTTAGTCCAAACGGATTGTTTCTTTTCAATTTCCTGCTGTAAAGCTTTAATGGCTTCTTCTTCTACACCAAATTTAGCCTTAAGTTCACCGTCTCTTTTTTTCAAAACTTCCGAAGCTTTTTTTCCGGCAATGGAATCAATAAGAACCTTCTGAATATTCATAACGCCAATTTTCTGCGTATCAGCACTTTGGGCCACACTGCTGTTAAACGTAAAACCTGCAAGTACCATTAAAGTTACTACTAACATTGTGCGTTTCAACATCAACTTCTCTCCTATCTTTAGGATTTAATAAATAATAGCTACTTTCTTTTCTCAACAACAAAATCATCACGGCGATTCTGCGCCCATGACATCTCATCATGACCATGGAGAAGAATCTTTTCTTCACCCAGGCTCACGGTTGATATTCGATCAGCGGAGATACCTAGAGTAATCAGATACCTTTTAGCTCCTATGGCCCGCTTTTCTCCAAGTGCCAGATTATACTCTCTGGTTCCACGAGGATCACAATTTCCTTCTACCCGTATCTTAGTGTCTTTCTGATCTTTTAAAAAATCAGCATTCACTTTCATTCTTGGAGCCTGAGCTGTTGAAATTGCATACTTGTCAAACCCAAAATAAACCGGCAACATAGGCCCCGTTGTGCGACCCTCCATAATACCGATGGATTGAGACACCAGAGACTCTTCCTTACCAATGGCAGCAGGGTCCTCCTGAACGGGAAGGTTTACTTCTTCTGGCTTTTTACTGCTGCAAGCCGACAAAACCAAAAGGACACTTAACAGAAACATGCCACGATACAGGTTGTTTCTCACAATCATACTTCCCTCCTGTTATACTGATGGGCAGCCTAATGTATTTTCCGGTAACAAGGCTTACTCTCTTCACTAAATGTCTCCCTGTCAAAATAAATTAACAGAAAAAAAAATTGTTACGTTTGTTTTTACCACCAAATACCTGAAATTGTTTTTTGATTCTACTTTTATTTAAAAAAAAATACCATACGTTTCCCCAGCTCCATGCTAAGATCGAATTTGTTTTTTTTATTCGAAATACGGTTTATACTTGATTAATACAGTTTGCCTCTCTAAATAGATTGCCAGTTATAAAATATTCAAGAACTTCTAGGAAGTGATGCAATCACCCTTCACCTATTACCAGGATTACACCAGAAATCTCCAACATAGAATATTATGCCTACAAGTAAGCCAGCAAATCACACCACAGGACCCCACAATCTCATAGCAAAAAACCAGTTTGGCACATTCTTTGGTGTCACCCAGAAAGTCTTTGATGAAGTATGGGAAAAGATAACAAACCCTGCTGGTAATTCTGTCGTCTACATATCAATGGAAATTGGTGCTGACCCTGATGTTTTTCATCCCATAAAAAATACGCTTCTGAATCTTGAAAAAACAGACAGTATGGATGCAGAGGCTAAACAGTTTATCAAGAAACTCCTTCATGGCCCTGAAAAAATTCCATGTTACGGTGGAGGCCTTGGGGTTCTTGCCGGTGACACATTAAAGAGTTTTGCTGACTGCCGGATTCCTGTGGTTGCCGTGAGTCTGCTCTATCGTCACGGCTATTTTTCTCAAATTGTGGATTCAAAAATTGGACAGATATCTCAAAGCGTTGAATGGCACCCTGAAAAAACTCCAGGCCTGTACCCCCTCTGTGATCCTGAAAATCCAGAAGAACCACTG
>DAOWDZ010000175.1 GCA_030638765.1 Desulfocapsa sp. | reverse complement strand
CTGTCTGAAAATTAAATTCAAGATTTTTCCCAACTTCAAAGCCTTTTGCTTTCAGCCCATCAAGAAGGCCCTGACGAGTAGCATCAAGTGCGGGATGTTCAACAATTTGAGATACGGAAACTGTATAAGTTTGTGCGAATGCGTTAGCAGTGCTCATTAAAAGCAGGAAAACAGTGCAAAACAGAGTGACCCCTTTAAATCCTTTCATAATTCTTCTCCAACAATGATGTGTGATTACTGTAAACTATACGTTGCTAAGGCCAAAAAGCCTTAGCAACATGTTTTTTTCTATTAGCAAAATCACGCATCATAGCCTTGTCTCCCTTTTTTGTCATCCTGAGAGTCAGGCTACTATGTTTTAAAGCTTAAGAAGAACAAGGGTGCAAAGTTTAATTCGTTCAAACAGTGACTCATGTAATATATACTCATTGGCACTGTGGTCATTAAAACCTATGGGGCCCATCCCATCAATAACACTTGCCCCGACGGACCCAAAGAAATTGGCATCGGAAGTTCCTTTCCGTATTTCTGTTCCAAATTGTTGTTTAAGTTCCTTTGCTGCATCCTCAACCTGTTGAACCAGATGTTTTTGACTGATACTATTTTTTGAGGCCTCCCATAGAGGACGTTCTGAAGTAATTGTTAAACTCGAGATACAACCATCAACACGATTAGTTTCAACAATTTCAGCGATGGCATCTCGGATTTCAGTTTCATGTTCACCATAACTATAGCGAATATCGGCCGAAAGAATAGCCTGTTGAGCTACAGTATTTCCAGCGATACCTCCTCGTACTTTACCTGCATTAAGGTCTGTCCCATCCCAACGTGAATTCAAAGACTCAATGGAAATGATTTTATGGGCAATCTCTTCTACAGCACTAGCCTTTTTTCCAACCAAGTTTCCTGCATGCCCTTCAACACCATCAACCTCAATATCAAAACTTAATTTTCCACGTCTACCTATAACAATTTCATTATCAGCACCACCTGATTCTGAAATCATTACGTGAAGAGCTTTCTTGGTAAGCTCTTCAAAAATGGGCTTTGAAGTCGGGGAGCCGCGTTCTTCGTCACTGTTAATAAAAACTGTTAGAGGTAATGAATCCAATTTCCCTAGCGCCTGTAAACATTTTGCAGCGTATAGAAAAACCACTAAACCTCCTAGCATATCACCTGTGCCAGGCCCAATACATCGATTACCTTCGATATGAAATTCAGGCAAATGTTCATAGGAAGTGAAAGTGGTATCCATGTGCCCTGCAAGAATTATAGATTTTTCCTTATCGTGATTCGAAAAGAGGAGGTGATCGGCAAAAGGCCTATTTCCTGAGAACTTTTTAAGTTTAAACCCAATAGTAGAAAATTCCTTACAGAAAATATCCCCAACCCGATTAACCGCCTCAGCATTTTCGGAGCCTGCCTTTTCATCGATTAAAGATTTAAGGCAGGCGATGATTTCTTCACGCCTGGAATCCACATAGTTGATAATTTCTTCATGCATAGCGTATTCTCAGGTTATCTTTCGTTATCATATTTCATTACATGTCCACCCCAGGTTCTAAACAGCACCTGACCATCAACATTAGTATTAAGGATATAATTTGGATTCACAGGGGTTTTGCCACGACCACTTGGGGCTGTAATGATATATGTTGGGATTGCAAGACCACTTGTATAACCACGTAAATATTCCATGATTTCCAGACCATCTTCAATGTGCGCCCTAAAATGTCTGATACCTTCAAGTTTCTTGCAATGAAAAATATAATAGGGTTTTACTCGTATTTTAAGAGCATCCTGCATTAATTTCTTCATTATATGTTTGTCTGCATTGATGCCTTTAAGTAATACAGTCTGATTTCCGACGAGCACTCCAGCTTTTGTTAATTTTTTAACAGCAGCCGCGGATGTTTCAGTGATTTCTTTGGAGTGATTGAACTGGGTGTTTAAGTATATTGCACCATGTTTTTCAAGCATTGCACAAAATTCATCAGTTATACGCATGGGGAGAACAACTGGAGTCCTTGTTCCTAAGCGTTTAATCTCTACATGCTCGATATCGTCAAGTTCAGAGAGTATCCAATCAAGATATTCATCGGAAACCATGAGAGCATCGCCACCAGTGAGCAAAACATCCCGGATTTCAGTGTTCTCTCTGATATAAGCAAGAGCATCCTTTATACTATCCTTAGAATAGCGAACATTTTCAAAACCAATATCACGACGACGCAGACAATGACGACAAAACATGGAGCATGCATTTGTCACATTAATAATAAGCCTGTCAGGATAAAGCCTGGTGATACAAGGCGCCGGTGAATTGTAGAGAATGGTTTCAGGCTCTGTCACAACGGATGGATCAAGTGCCTCTTGAATACTTGGAATGGATTGCATTCGTACTGGGCAATTAGGATCGTCTG
>DAOWDZ010000006.1 GCA_030638765.1 Desulfocapsa sp. | reverse complement strand
GTTCCTGTCACTGCTACGACACACTCAGAAAGATAGGGTGCAGCAATTGCAAGTTCACCTAAAATCGGCACACCTTTTTCCCGCATTAAATTCAATATCGCTAAATCGGTGGGAACTCCTGGGCTGATTGCAACAAAATCTGCCCTTGAAAGAAACTCTTCACTGTGGCCACCTCCTTCAAATGGAATATTATGGATTTGTAAATATTCCTGATCATGAACGGAAAGATCATCAAATTTTCGACCATCACTTACTGATACGGCAACATCTTTACTCATTAAAAATTTGGTCATTGCCAGACCCGAAACACCAAGCCCCATAACAACAGCATTTTTGCCAGATTGGATTATTTTATCTGTTATCATTAGCGAATTTTCAAGGTAGCAAGAGCAAGCAGCCCAAGAATTACAGAGACAATCCAGAACCGCACCACAACCTTTGTTTCATGCCATCCCTTCTTTTCAAAATGGTGATGAAAAGGTGCCATGAGAAAAATGCGTTTACCGTGACTGTACTTAAAATATCCAACCTGGATTATGACAGACAGTGCCTCCATCACAAAAATCCCACCAACTATGGCAAGAAGTATTTCCTGTTTGATAATTATTGCCACCCCTCCAAGCGCCCCACCAAGTGACAGGGAACCAACATCGCCCATGAAAATCTGCGCCGGATACGCATTAAACCATAAAAACCCAAGACATGCGCCAACCATGGCTCCGCAAAAAACAGCAAGTTCTCCAGCTCCCTGAACGTATGGAATCTGCAGATAGTCAGCCAGCACTACGTGACCAGCAAGATAGGAAAAGACGAGATAAACGGATGCAGAAATAACGGTTGGGCCAGCAGCCAGGCCATCAAGGCCATCTGTTAAATTCACAGCATTTGAAGAGCCGACGATCACAATAATTGCAAAAACGACATAAAACCACGACAGATCTGGCTGAATATTTTTCAAAAAGGGAACACTCAGTAGACCGTCATAGGCAGGATGCAGTAAAATAAAGAGACCAACCACTGAAGCTCCTGCCACCTGTAGTATGAGCTTCCCTCTGGCACTCAACCCGTCACTTGTCTTCTTTTTGATCTTTTGATAATCATCAATAGCACCAATAAAACCAAAGAACAGTGTTACAAATAACAGCAGCCAGACAAGGGGATTAGTCAACTTTGCCCAAAGTAGGGTTGATATCGTTATCGCTGCAAGAATCAGTACTCCGCCCATGGTAGGTACACCTTGTTTCGCAAGATGTGTCTCGGGACCATCGTCACGCACCACCTGACCAATCTGATACTGTTTCAACCTGCGGATAAACCAGGGGCCGAGAATCAGCATTACCAGAAATGCTGTGACTGCGCCTCCGATGGAACGCACAGTAATATAACGAAAAACACTAAATGCACTTATTGAATTATGAAGAGGGTAGAGAAGATGGTAGAGCATTTATTGTTCTCCAATGAGTCGTTCAACGAGTTGTTCCAGACGCATGCCGCGTGATCCTTTTACAAGGATGTAGCTTCCTGCTGTGATAGCACCTGCCTTGCAAAGTTCTTTGATCCAGATAAAACATTCTTCTTTTTCTGCAAAAACATGCAACTGTTCAGCATTCATTCCGCCTTCAATTGCTCCTGACGCAGTTGCCTGTGCGAAATCACCGATGAGAGCTAAAAAATCCACCTTTGCTTCAGCTGCCGTCCTGCCAATTTCTTTATGTAGAGCTACACTCTCTTGTCCAAGTTCCAGCATGTCACCAAGTACTGCTACATGTGTTTCACTCCCTAGTTCACAAAGAGTGGTTACCCCCGCCTTCATGGATTCTGGATTGGCATTGTAGGTATCATTGATAATGCGACTGCCAGCAGGACCATCCAGTATCTGCATCCGTTTATCAGCAGGCGTGAAGCTCGCCAGGCCATTCACGATATGTTGAGTATCAATTTCTGCTGCAATGGCTATGGCTGCAGCTGCCAGAGCATTGGAAATATTATGGATACCAGGTATCTGAAGCGACACCTGATGTTCTTCATCTTGAACATGGAGGATAAAGGAAACATCTTCACTAGCACCGATTTTATAATGCGAAGCATAAACATCAAGTGGCAATGAATCACTTCCGGCTATACCAAAATAAATCTTTTTCTGATCACACTTTTGTGCAATATCGTACACTCTCGGGTCATCCGCATTCACAACAAGCATAGTATCCGGGCCACAACCTTGAAAGAGTTCGGCCTTGGCTTTTGCCACACCTTCAATGTCACCCAATCCCTGAAGATGCGCGCCATGGACATTATTAATACATGCGATATCAGGGTCTGCTATATTTGTTAGGCGAGCAATTTCCCCTGGAACATTCATGCCCATTTCAAGAATAACGGCCTTATGTTCTGCAGACACCGGTAGAAGTGACAAAGGCAGGCCTATGAGGTTATTAAAATTCCCTCCGGTTTTAAGAACTCTGTTTTTTGGTGCATCATCCCTGTTTGGCCATTGCTCATTAAAAATTGATGCACACATTTCCTTGACGGTTGTTTTCCCGCTACTTCCTGTTATGCCGACAACGATGGGAGCAAACATCTCTTTCATATGTGAGCG
>DAOWDZ010000211.1 GCA_030638765.1 Desulfocapsa sp. | reverse complement strand
TTCACAACGATACTTTTAAAATGTGACACTTATTCGTCAGCATCAGCAGGAACTGATGACCTTGATGGGTTTGATGACGAATTTTCAGATTCTGCCTTTGAGGACCAGCCTGAAACTGCACCAGAATATCTCACAGATGACGAAAATGCTGCACTTGTCGTAGCTGCAAAGAAAGTGGTTGCAGAGTTTAGTAGTGATGATTTCCATATTCGTCTGGCGGGGAGTCCTGTGGTAACGGATTCTGTTAGAATGCTGATGATGCAGGATATGAAAAAATTCCTCAAGATGGCTGTCCTTGCCATTGGCCTCTGTCTGTTTTTCGTGTTCAGACGAATTTCAGGTACGATAATGCCCTTAATTGTTGTTATCTTCACCCTTGTGTCGACCCTTGGACTTATGGCTAAATTTGGCATTCCTTTCAGGACAACGACTATTATTTTACCATCTTTTCTCCTTGCTGTGGGCGTTGGAGCCTGCGTTCATGTGTTGTCGCTTGTCTATCAGTATCTCAGAAAAGAGAGTAATAAAAACGAGGCAATTATCCATGCCTATGGCCATTCTGGCCTTGCCATCGTCATGACATCAATGACTACAGCAGCAGGACTAGCCTCCTTTGGCACAGCAGAAATTGCGCCGGTGGCTGATCTTGGTATTTTCTCAGCGGTAGGTATTGTATTTTCTCTTTTTTATACCTTGGTGCTGCTGCCTGTCTTACTGGCAATTTTCCCATTGAAAAATAAGGAAAAGGGCGAAAAAAGTAATGTGACCTTGTTTGATCGTTTTATAGAATGGTCTGCAGATTTTACAACCACCAGCCCCAAATTGGTTGTAAGTGTTGCCCTTGTCGGAATTATAATCATGTCCATTGGTATTGCTAAACTTCAATTCTCTCATAATTTGCTTAGCTGGTTGCCGGATGATATCCCGATAAAAGAAGCCACAGAAACAGTTGATGCTAATCTTAAGGGGAGCGTCGCTCTGGAAGTTGTGCTCGATACAGGAAAAGAGAATGGCCTCTATGATAGGGACGTACTTCTGGCACTGGATAAGTTGACTGTTGATCTGGAGAGTTTTAAACAGAATGATCTCTTTGTCGGGAAGGTAAGTTCCGTTGCCATGATCCTCAAAGAAATTCACAGGGCTCTTAATGAAAACAAAGCAGGGATGTATAAAATTCCCGATAATGGCGCTCTTATTCCCCAGGAATTTTTACTTTTTGAAAATTCAGGATCTGATGATCTTCAGGATGTAATTGACAGCCGTTTCCAACTGGCTCGTATAACCATTAAAGTCCCCTGGCGTGATTCCCTTGCCTACGTTCCTTTTATTAAAGAGATAGAAGAACGTTTCAGTGCTGCCTTTGAAGGAGTGGCCCAGGACGGGAAAGAAGTGAAAATTACCACAACCGGGATCATGTCACTCTTTGCACGCATCCTGTATGCAACCATACATTCAGCGGCACAAAGTTATGGCATAGCACTGGTCGTCATCACTCTTATGATGATTATACTGCTTGGGAATTTTAAAATGGGTGTGATTGCGATGATCCCAAATCTGGGACCAATCCTGATTGTTATGGGTATCATGGGCTGGGTAGGGATTCCACTCGATATGTTTACCATGTTGATCGCATCAGTTGCCATTGGCCTTGCCGTGGATGATACCGTTCATTTTATGTATAATTTTAAAAGATATTATACAGAAAGTGGTGATGTCCGAGACGCTGTTGGGCATACTCTTCATACGGCAGGACGCGCCATGCTGACCACGTCCATCGTTCTCTCAATCGGCTTTTTCATCTTTTTGTTTGCCTCCATGGTTAATGTGTTTAACTTTGGTCTGTTGACAGGTATGGCTATCATACTTGCATTGATTGGCGACTTCTTTCTGGCTCCGGCACTCATGGCGCTTGTAGCTGAAAAGATGCTAAAAGTTGATAAGGCATAATATAATTATGAAATATAGGATTTCCCAAAGGAGAATTTCCATGCTGCAATTAAAACGAATAACAGAACTATGTATATGTGGTGTCATGCTGCTTGCCTTTAGCAGCAGTGCTCAGGCATTGACTGCACGAGAGATTATGGAGAAAGTTGATGGCCGTGAAGACGGAGATAATCTGACCGCTGATGTGGAGATGATTCTCATCGACAAGAAGGATAATCGTCGTGTGCGCACAATGAAAATCCTCAATAAAGATAAGGGGCAGGATACCTGGAAGCTGCAGTTTTTTGTGTCCCCAGCCGATGTAAAAGACACCGCTTTTCTCACCTATGACTATTATGAAGGCGGCCGTGATGATGACCAGTGGCTCTTTCTTCCAGATCTTCATAAAACAAAACGCATTGCAAGTTCTGACAAGTCAGGAGCATTTATGGGGTCTGATTTCTCCTATGCGGATATGACTAAGCGCGTGCTCGATGAATGGACCTATAAAATACTTAAGGAAAGTGAAGTGAATGGTCAAAAGGTTTGGCTCATTGAGGCATTGCCAGCTAACAAAGTAGTTGAAGAACGTTATGGATTTACAAAATCTGTGATTTTTATCCGTCAGGATCTCTTCATGGGCGTTCGTGCTGTTCACTGGCTTAAAGAAGGGAAAAAGGTCAAATATCAGGAGATGATAGGGATTAAAGAGATTGATGGTATTTGGGTATCAACAGAGTCTCGTATGAAAACCACCAAGAATAAAGTTACCCTTCATAAAACTGTTATGAAATGGACCAATATTAAATACAACCAGGCCATTGATGATGATATGTTCACCATTCGTCGTTTGGAGAAGGGGCTGTAGTCGTCAACCATGAATCAACTTTTTAAAACAATCTCTTGTTGTGTAGTAAGCCTCTGTTTTCTTCAGCTTCAGTCCGTGTCTCTTTTTGCTCAGGATCTTGACGATATCCTTTCAGGATTTGATGATGGAGTTGAGGCGGTTCCAGATGAGCTGGATGATCTTTTATCCGGTTTTGATGATGTACCAAATGATGCACAGGATCAAGTTGTTTCAAGTAAAAGAATACTGCCAGAATGGCTTGAACTCTCAGGTAGTGTTGGTCTCACAGCATCGTACAATTTTGCTCATGAGGCACCGGCTGCAAATGCTGCCGATTATCGTGGCCTTTCCATGTCCCGTGGCAATGTTTTCCTTGGCTCTGAAATGAAATGGGGAGAGTGGCGCGTAAAGATCAGTGGTCATGGATTTTATGATGCAGCGTATTCTTTGCAAGAGAGGGGAGAATACACAGATACACTGCTTGATCTTTATGAGCAAGAATTTGAAATCGATGATTTGTATCTTCAGGGCAGTCTTACTTCAAAGCTTGACGTCAAAATAGGTCGTCAGGTGGTGGTGTGGGGGAAATCTGATAATGTAAGGGTAACAGATATCTTAAATCCCCTGGACAATCGTATTCCTGGAATGGTGGATATAAAAAGTCGCCGTCTGCCCGTAGCCATGACCAAGCTTGATTACTATACCGGTCCCTGGAATTTGAGCGGAATTATGATCCATGAATCCCGTTTTGATAAAAATCCTGTGTATAATAGTGATTTTTATCCGGGAACCATGCCACTGCCTCCTGAAAAAGAACCAGATGTCTCTCTTGATAATCAGCAATACGCTTTTGCTCTCAACGGGATATTCAGTGGTTGGGATCTGTCACTTTATGCTGCATCTGTTTTCGATGGCAGAGCTCATGTCAGTCAGGATCTAAACGGAAACTTTTTTCGTGAACATAACAGGATTCTTATGACAGGTCTGACTGCCAATATGGCCTTGGGTAACTGGTTGATAAAAGGAGAAGGAGCCTGGTTTGACGGTCTTGAATTTACTGCTCTTGTTCAGGAAGAATTTTCCCGTCTGGATCTCATGGGAGGCATTGAATATCTAGGTTTTTCAGAAACAGCCTTATCGTTTGAAATAGTAAACAGACATATTGTTGATTTTGACGAACAATTGACCCTGTCACCGGATAGTGCTCAGGAAGATACATTACAAATCATGGCTATATATATCCGGGATTTTGTTAACGATACTATCCAGCTAAAAATGATTCTTTCGATCTTTGGTGCTCATGGTGAAGATGGTATGTTCGAGCGTTTTCAGCTTGATTATGATCTCTCTGATGCTATGACATTGACTGGTGGGGTGATATTGTATCAATCTGCTGACGAAGGCGCCTTGAGTGAAGTAGGAGATAATGATCGTCTCTTTTTTGAATGTGTGTATGAATTTTAAAAAACGAATCTTCTGCTTTGTTTTCTATAATTGACGCACCCTTTAGACGTATTTTATAAGAAGAATATTTCTCATCTTAGAATCAAATATCCTTGACAAAAAACCCTTAGCGTGGCTATTAGTTAGTCACCCTAAGGGTTTTTTGCGTTTATTTTAAAACAATTGCTAATTTTATTATGTCAAAAAAGAAAACAGTAGAGCAGGCAAGGTTTTTAGCAAGTGCCGGGCGTAAACTGAAAAATCATATCTTTTCTATCCAGTCTGAATTGCGACACGGAAGTGCCTCCTGTAAAGGGGAAGAGCTTTCCATGGCTCAGGTACAGATGCTCATGACTTTACAGAGCTATGGTGACAGCACCATTTCGAATCTTGCTGAACAGCTGAAAGTTTCTGCGCCTTCGGCATCATGTATGGTGGATCGTCTTGAAGACAAAGGTTTTCTGCATCGTGAACGCAGCACAGAGGATCGGAGAAAAGTGGTGGTTCGTCTTTCTAAAGAGGCCAAAATTCAGGCTGAGCAGATGGAAAACGCAGTTTTGGCAATGTTTCTTGATCTTGTGGAAAAAGTAGGGCCGGAAACAGCTCAAAAATGGTGTGAAGTTCTTGAAAAAGTTGAACAGGTTTTATCTAAAAAAAGTGAACAATTATGAGTGAAGAACGAAAAAATAATAGTACCCGTGCGACTGTGTTGATTCGAGTTGCTGCCTGCGCAATAATTTTATTGATTGGATTTGGTGGGTTTGCCTTTCTGAAAGGAAAGAAAAAGGCTCCCGGTCATGCACAACAGGTGGAAAGAGCTATTCAGGTGGAAGCAGTTGCTGCTGCTTTTAAAAATGTTCCGGTACAGATTAAAGCTCATGGCGAGTTGCGTTCAATTCGTATGGTTGAAATTGCAGCAGAAGTTGCAGGTAGAGTTGTTGAGGTGCATCCTAAATTACAGATCGGTGAGGTGATAGCCAAAGGAGAGTTGCTTTTTGCCATAGATGATCGTGATTACAGCAGTGATTACGAATCAAATAAAACACGTCTTGCCATTCTCAAAAGGGACAAGGAGATCACCGCCAAGGAACTTGAACGTGTCCGGACTCTTTTTGAGAAGAATAAGGTGGGAACCAGAGCAGGAGTTGAAAAAGCAGAAAAGGCTGCAAATAGTTCTGCCGACCGTCTGGCTCAGGTTCAGCAGGCTATGGTCCGTGCGGAGATTAAGCTTGAGCGTTGCAAAATGTTCGCCCCCTTTACATGCAGGATAACTTCAAAAAATATTGAGGAAGGTCAGTATGTGGCACCTGGTAAGATTGTTCTTGGTCTTGCCGACGATTCAGTGCTTGAACTTGAAGTTCCACTCGATAGTCGTGATGCCTTTAAATGGTTACAGTTCGTTAATACCAATAGTGATAAACCCGTTGAATCAGATGCGTGGTTTTCCAGAGTGAAACCTGTCCCGTGTGAGGTTACATGGACAGAAGATGCAAGTAATAGAGCCACTGGTATCTTAAATAGGGTGAGCTCTTTTGATACAAAAACACGAACAGTCAGAGTGGTTCTCCGTATTGATTCCAAAGAATTCATGAAAGAGAAGAGAGCAATGCCTCTGGTTTCAGGAATGTTTTGCCGGGTTGCAATCCCTGGTGCAACCATGCATCAGGTTGTGGAATTACCTCGCTGGGCAGTCAGTTTTGAGAATACTGTCTATGTGATTCGTAACAGTCGTCTGGAAACCGTTCCCGTACTGGTGTCCAGGGTACAGGATAACAAAGCTTACGTACGTGAAGGTCTTGTCGAAGGTGATATGGTGATCACCACTCGACTTGTGAATCCCCTTGAACGAAGTTTGGTTCAGGTCACAAAAGCAGCATCTCCTGAGGGTGAGGTAAAACAATAATGAACAAGTTGCTTGCTTCTTTTACCCGTAACACGGTTTTTGCAAATATCATCCTTCTACTCATCTTTTTCGCTGGATTTCTTGCCACTAAACTGACTGTTCGGGAGAGTTTTCCAGAATTTGCCATCGATAAACTGGTGATAACTGTTCCCTATCCGGGCGCAGACCCTGAAGAGGTGGAAGAGGGAATAAATCAGAAGATTGAAGATGCCCTCGAATCAGTTCAGGGAATAGATCTTTATACAACAAAGTCGAAAGAAGGGCTGGCCTCTGTAATTGTTGATGTTAAAGATGGCTACGATACCAGTGAAGTACTCGATACGGTGCGTTCTCATGTGAATGCCATCTCGACCCTACCCGTTGATGCAGAAAAACCTATTATCCGGGCTATTGTGAAAAAGCAGGTCGTTATGCTGCTTTCACTGTCTGGAGATTTAAACGAGAAACAGCTTAAACAGTGGGGAGAGCGGATAAAGGATGAGGTTAAGTTAATCCCACTTATTTCTCAGGTTGAAGCCTATGGTACCCGTGAGTATGAGATCGGCATAGAGATTTCAGAAGAGAAACTGCGTAAATATGGATTGAATTTTGATCAGGTTGCAAACGTTATACGAAAATCCAGCTTTAACCTTTCTGGCGGCACTCTGCGTACCGTTGGTGAAGAAATACGGATTCGCACAGTTGGACGTAAATATACCGGAGAAGAGCTCGCCAAAATAGTCGTTCTGGCGCGTCCTGGTGGCGAAATCATTACTCTGGATCGAATTGCGCATATCAACGACGGCTTCACCGAAGATCCCATTATTGCCACCATCGATGATCAGCCTGCCATGTTTGTTCAGATTGCCAAGACGGAAGAAGAGGATGCAATTAAGATATCCAATGCGGTACAGGCCTTTGTTGCTGAAAAACAGAAGATCTTACCACCCGGTGTTCATATTTCGGTCTTTTATGATACCACCAACTCACTTCGTGGCCGAATCAATCTCCTGACCCGCAACGGCGTTATCGGGCTTGGCCTTGTTTTCTTTATGTTGTGGCTTTTTCTTGATCTGCGCCTTTCATTCTGGGCGGGGCTTGGAATCCCCATCTCGATTGCAGGAGCCATGTTTATTCTCTGGTCGATAGATGCAAGCATCAATATGATTTCACTCTTTGGCTTGATTATGGTGCTTGGGATTGTGGTTGATGATGCCGTTGTTGTGGGTGAGTCTATTTATGTGCACAGACAGCGTGGAGAATCGCCCTTTGATGCGGCTGTCAACGGTGTCTCAGAGGTTGCCCTGCCAGTATTGGCAGCAGTAACTACTACAATTGTTGCTTTTATTCCTCTTGCGTATGTTGGGGGGACGATGGGTAAGTTTATTGCAATTTTGCCCATTGTGGTGATAGCCTGTCTTGCCATTTCCCTTGTTGAATCATTGCTGTTGCTTCCCGCACATTTAAGTCATCTTCCTGATTTGAATAAAAAGAAGAAATTATGGGGTCCATTTGATCTCATTGAACGTGGTCGCAAGTCCGTGAGTCAGGGACTTGAAACTTTTATTGAGAAAAGATACACACCCTTTATTGCAAAGGTTCTGGACTGGCGCTATGTCTCGTTGGCTGTCGCTATCTCCGTTCTTATTCTTAGCATGGGGCTCGTCAAGGGAGGGCTTGTTAAATTTCAGGTCATGCCCAAGTTTGATGGCTTTGTGATAACTTCCACCGCTGAGTTCCCAGAGGGTACTCCACCGGCAATTACCAGTGAGGCACTGGATCAGATCGAGAGCGCCTTTGATCGACTGGCTGCCAAGACCATAACCTCAAGCGGAGAACCTCTTGTTCGCCAGCGATTACGACTGGTAGGGCAGGTGTTGTCCGGAGATATGGGAGCCACTGGCCCTCATATGGGTTCCATTCAGATTATTCTTCTTCCTTCTGAAAAACGAGGCATACATTCCAATGATCTGTTGATTGCCTGGGAAAAGGAAATCGGCGAGATCCCTGGAATCAAAAGCCT
>DAOWDZ010000050.1 GCA_030638765.1 Desulfocapsa sp. | reverse complement strand
CACACAGACAATGCAAAATTTTCCAACTTAAAAACAGGTAACTGGAACCTTTCTGTTGAACGAGCCGTATCCGTAATGCGTTTTTTCAAAAAAAGTGACCTCTTACCTCTTGACCGCATGTCTGCAATTGGCTATGGCCAGGAAAGACCCATTGTCCCGAACACAAGTGACACGAATAAAGCGAAAAACAGAAGGGTTGACTTTGTTCTTCGTACCAATAGCAGGATAGGACCTGGAAATAACGGAACCTCCCAAGCGGAGTTTCCACTTTAAAATAATAAGGATAAAATTATGGCAAAAAAAGATACAGAAAAACCTGAAGATGAAGAAGCAGAAGGTGGTGGTAAAAAGAAATTGATCATCATTATTGTGGCAGCTGTTCTTCTACTCGCTATAATTGGTGGAGCTGTATGGTGGTTTTTCTTAAAACCTGAGCCCATCCCTGAAGAAGAACTAGACCCAGGTCTTAGCGTCCCTATTCCTGAGATAACACAAAGCTCAGAGATCGGCCCCATGATAGCAATTAATGAGTTTATCGTTAATATAATCAGTGAAGATGACAGCCACTACGTTAAGGCATCTCTCACCATTGAACTCAACAGAATAGAGGCTGAGGATGAAACAACCAAACGTATGCCTCAGATCAGAGATGCAATCCTCCTCCTTGTCGGTAATAAAACCTTTGAAGAACTGCAGGATCTTCAGGGCAAAAAACAACTGAAAGCAGAACTGATCAGTAAAATAAATTCTTTTCTACAAACCGGTAAAGTAAAGGCCGTCTATTTCACTGATTTTGTTGTCCAATAACCCTAAGGAATTACATTGGAACCGATTTTAAATAAAAAGCAGATTGCTGAGTTATTACAGGGCCTCAAAAGTGGACAAATATCCACAGATCTCAAAGGAGACAGCTCCCCCGATCAGGCCAATGTTACACCGCTCAATCTGTTTCAAGTATCCAGCTCTTCGGACAATAAGCAACGTATTCCAAATCTTGACATTATTCTCGATAACTTTGCCAACTATTTTGGAATAAGCCTTTCCAATCAAATCCAGAGAAATGTCACCATTACCAGAACTGCAATTGACACCATGGAATTTAAAGAGTATCTGCTTTCTCAAAAGGATGCTGGAGCCATTGGTGTCCTCGGTATGGATCCATTAAAAAATGGCGCCTTAATGGTTCTTGACACTGAACTCTGTTTCTCTCTTGTGGAAATCATGCTCGGCGCTTCTTCTGAAATGGAACCTCTCCATCCAGACAGAAAACCTACCACAATAGAGCTTAATGTTCTCAAATCCACGATGCACAAGGCCTGTTCTGATGTTAACAAATCTTTCACCCAGGTCATTAAACTTGAGTCAACGATAGTGAAAGTTGAATCCAACTCAAGACTTGTTTCAATTGCTGAAGCAGAAGCCGATGTTCTGGCCGGACGATTTCAGATTAAAGTAGGAAATTTATCAGGAACATTCGACCTTGTATTCCCGGTGGCTACTTTAGATCCTGTTCGAGAACAGTTGCGTGACCTTCTCACCGTTAAAACGGTACATCAATCAGGCTGGAAAGATCTTCTTCTTGAAGAGGTTAATAGAATGTCAGCCACTGTTATCGCCCAATCAGGCGTTATAACAATGCCAGTTCGTAATGTTATGAAACTCAAAGAAGGCGATATCATAGATATTGCCTACGACCCTAATGCCCCACTCAAAATACTTGTTGAAGAACAGCATAAATTTTTCGCCATCCCAGGAACAGTAAGCGGTAAGAAAGCTATCCACCTGACAGGCGTTTACGATCAAGGAGAACAATAATATGTCCGATGATACCATTCAGGAAAGCTCCAAACCAATGCCTGAAGAGATTAAAGAATTGCTTGACGATGAAGGGATGGATACCCCACCGGATAGTGAAATTGAAGCAGTATCTAAACAGAAAGAAAGAGGACTCGACTTTCTCTATGATGTTCCTCTGCAAATATCAGTGGAAGTAGGGAGAAGTAAAATACTTCTCAAAGACCTCTTAAAAATGGGTGAGGGATATATCGTAGAATTAGACAAACTTGCTGGTGATCCACTCGATTTATATGTAAATTCACGCCTCATCGCTAAAGGAGAAGCTGTGATGGTTGGTGATAAGTTCGGTATACGACTCACTGATGTGGTCAGTGCAGTTGATCGTGTAGAGCAGCTGGGTTAAGTACTGAAATGCTTGAAAGTGGTGATCCATCAATGCTTGCGGCCGGATTCAGAATGTTATGGGGACTTTTCGTTGTCCTCGGTATCATTCTAATCATTTACGGATTACTGAGAAAGAGACTCTCATTTATTCAATCAAACGATAAATCAAAGATAAAAATCACAGAAGTTCGTCATATTATGCAAAAGAAAGCAGTTTGTCTTGTTGAAGTCAAAGGTCAGGAGTTTCTCATTGGCCTTGGTAACGATACAATAACGCTTCTCTCGAAAATCCAAAACAGTGACGAAAGTTCTTTTAATACCACCCTTGACTCTGCCACGAAACAGCATGAACAAAAACCTTTATAACAGAGTCTGCGCCCCCATGTCCGTAGCATCTTTGGCCTCTTTGATCGTCATCATGCTGTCCCCTTCCATAAGCTCAGCTGTGTCTATTCCAACCATTAGCCTTGGTGTTGAAAATGCCACAAACCCTGAACAGGTTTCTACGGGTTTACAGGTTCTCTTCCTTCTGACAGTACTCTCGATAGCACCTGCTATCCTTCTGATGACAACATGTTTCACCCGTATTGTTATTGTGCTTGGATTTGTGCGTCAGGCCATGGGTACTCAGAATATGCCACCAACACAGGTTATCCTTGGGCTGGCACTTTTTTTAAGCTTCTTCATCATGTCTCCCACCATTAACCAAATTAATGAAGAAGCTTTGCAACCGTATCTCAATGAAGAGATAAACCAGACTGATGCCCTTGAAAAAGCCGTCAACCCGATGCGGGAATTCATGTTTTCTCAGGTTAAAGAGTCTGAACTTGCACTCCTGGCTGATATAACCATGAATAACGAGCCATATGACAAAAATGATATCCCTACAATGACTCTTATCCCTGCATTTATGCTTTCAGAGTTAAAACGTGCCTTTCAAATGGGATTTATGATCTATGTTCCATTTCTTGTAATCGATATGATAGTTGCATCCATCCTGATGTCCATGGGTATGATGATGCTACCTCCTGTAATTATTTCCATGCCGTTTAAACTCCTTCTTTTTGTGTTAGTCGATGGCTGGGCATTGATTGTAGGTTCACTTATTAAAAGTTTTCAGGGCTGATATGACTGATGAATTTGTTGTAGACATCTGTAGACGAGCCGTCCAGACAACTCTTATGCTTGCTGGTCCCATGTTGCTTGCAGGAATGATCATAGGTCTTATCGTTTCAATTTTTCAGGCCACAACTCAAATAAACGAGCAGACACTTACTTTTATCCCAAAGATCGTCGCGGTGTTTGTCACCCTTCTTATCATGACACCCTGGATGATCCACACCATGATTTCTTTTACTACTTCAATTCTCTCCTCTATTTCCTCATTTTAATCAGTTTTGGACCTGCAAGGCATCCCCATACAGGATTTTCAGGTTTTTCTTATATGCCTTTCCAGAGTAGCGGGCTTTATTTCTGCCATACCAATTCTTATCGGTGCTCAAACACCAACACAGGTAAAAGCAGGTCTGGTTTTTATGATTGCTCTTGTTCTTTTTCCTGTAATGGAACCATCAATGCCTACTCTCATATTTGAGCCACAGACATTTATTCTCCTTATGATTTCAGAAGTCTTACTTGGTTCTATGATAGCATTAATAGCACGATTAATTTTCACAGCAGTTGAATATGGTGGAACTGTAATTGGTTATCAAATGGGTTTTGCTGCTGCCAATGTATTTGATCCACAAAATGAACGGCAGATATCACTCATATCTCAATTCCAAAATATTTTTGCTATCCTCATTTTCCTCACCATTGACGGTCATCATATTTTCCTTCAAGTGGCGGTAGAATCCTATAAAGTTTTACCTCCCGGAGTTTTCAATATTTCAGGAGAGGCTATCCCCTACCTTATGAAGCTTTCATCAAGGGTCTTTTTTCTCGGGATTCAGTTCAGTGCACCAATTCTAGCTGTTTTACTCCTGTCCGGATTAATTTTAGGTATTATGGCAAGGGTTTTTCCTCAGTTAAATGTTTTTCTTCTCTCCTTTCCGCTAAACATTGCCATTTCATTTACAGTCATTGCTTTGACACTTCCCCTGGTTTCCATCCTCATAAGACGAGAATTTGACGATCTTGGAGAACGTTTTTTCACCCTCCTTCAACTTTTAAACTAGTCAGAACAGGTATATTCCCAAAAACTGTCTCATGGCAGATTAATTGCATAATTGTTTGTAATTTCCTTCCAATAACACAACTTATAACTACTTATGGCTGAAGAATCCTCCTCCGGTGGAGAAAAAACAGAAGCTCCCTCGAGTAAACGAAGAGCTGATTTCAGAAAAAAAGGACAAGTCCCGCAAAGCAAAGAAGTTCAAACTGCTGCGCTCTTTACTATCGTCCTCCTCTTCTGGATGTTTTATATGCCAGAATTCTGGAATTCACTTTCAGAAATTCTTGCGAACATGTGGCGAAACATCGACTCCTTCGACGGTACGCCAAGTACTGTCACACGGCTTTCAATATCTGTTGTTAAAGACATGGCCATACTCTTAGCACCTCTGTTTATTCTCGTAATGATAGTAGGGTTTTTCTCAAGTGTTTTTCAAATAGGATGGCTTTTCACTACGCAACCTTTAACACCTGACTTTTCTAAAATTGACCCAGTCAAGGGTTTAGGGCGAATGTTCTCCATGAAAAGTGTTGTTGATTTGGTGAAATCCGTCCTCAAAATAGTACTCATTGCATACATTGCTTACTCGACTGTTTATGATCATTTCGAAGAGGCTTTGATTCTTGTTGATACCAGCGTTATTGACGCAATCTTATATATGGCAAGAATCGCTACACTTATCATGGCAAAGGTTTGCAGCATTCTTATCCTCATTGCCGCCATTGATTTTCTCTACACTCGATACGAAATGGAAGAGAAAATGAAAATGACCAAACAGGAAGTAAAAGAAGAATTCAAAGAAATGGAAGGTGACCCTTACATCAAGAGTCAAATACGCAGAATTCAACAGGAAATGGCCAGAAAAAGAATGATGGCCGATGTTCCTGATGCAGATGTTGTGGTAACCAATCCAACGCATTTTGCCGTTGCAATTAAGTACGACGGACTCACCATGGACTCTCCCATAATTATAGCTAAAGGAGCTGATGAGGTGGCCAAACGTATACGTGAAATAGCAACGGAAAATGACGTCCCAATCATTGAAAACCCTCCGGTGGCTCGATTATTGCATAAAATTGACCTGGGTGCCACAATCCCTGAAGATCTTTTCAAGGCTGTGGCTGAAATTCTTGCACATGTTTACTCATTAAAAAATTAACGTAACCATATGGAACTGACCGGACAGGGAAACATATTAAGCAGATTGAACTGGAAAGAATTCCTTCAGCGAGCAGATATTATAGCAGCTTTTGGACTGGTCGGCATTCTGATGATCATGATCATCCCTCTGCCCCCCCTGTTGCTCGATCTTTTCCTTTCAATGAACATAACGATTGCCCTGCTTATTCTCATTATCTCTCTCTTTACTGTAAAGGCCATTGATTTTTCAATCTTTCCGGCAGTCCTTCTGGCAACAACACTTTTCAGACTCGCCCTTAACGTGGCCTCAACCAGATTGATCCTTTTACAGGGCCACGAAGGTCGATCGGCTGCAGGATCAGTTATTCAATCATTTGGTCAATTTGTTGTTGGTGGTAATTACGTTGTAGGACTCGTAATCTTCATCATACTCGTCTTGATTAACTTTATGGTTATCACCAAGGGTGCCGGTCGTGTGGCTGAAGTTGCTGCCAGGTTCACACTTGATGCCATGCCAGGTAAACAGATGGCCATTGACGCTGACCTTAATGCTGGTCTTATTGACGAAGAACAGGCCAGAAATCGTCGTGAAGAGATCAGCAACGAAGCAAGCTTTCATGGCTCCATGGATGGTGCTTCAAAATTTGTAAAAGGTGATGCCATAGCCGGTATCATAATCACACTTATTAACATT
>DAOWDZ010000026.1 GCA_030638765.1 Desulfocapsa sp. | reverse complement strand
GAGCATCTGTCAGCAATTTCTTTCGAACTCTCCCAAAGAAAATGACAAGTAATCTGGCATCTTTCTTTTCAACTCTAAACGTAGTATATTAGATTGAAATTTATTGTTGCACGATAACTACAGGGTTGCTAATGATTCAGAACATTTCAGCCATATCGACAATATCTTATAGTATTTATAATACGATTCAACTTTTCATCAATACGTCACACAGAGAGCTTATCCATGCTTGCAAGTAAACTACAAACAGAAATCCAACACAGAGTTAATAAAAAAATAGCACCATTATTTTCAAAATACGATATGGATTTTAGTAGTCTTGAATCCAGCATGAAATGGAAACCCATTGTTCTCATAATTGGCAATTACTCCTCTGGAAAGTCAACACTCATCAACGAACTTATTGGTGCGGACATTCAACGTACAGGACAGGCCCCCACCGATGACGCTTTCACAGTAATCACCTCTGAAGGAAATAGCCGACCTGACGAAGTACCTGGCTCCACACTCGTCAATGACGAGCGCCTACCCTTTGTCAAGTTCAAACAGTATGGCGAGAAACTCATCTCCCATATGTGTCTTAAAAACATTGAATCACCCACATTTGAAAACATGGCTATTATTGATAGCCCGGGGATGCTTGACGCCACAACAGAGAAAGACCGTGGCTATGACTACATGGAAGTACTGGGTGAATTTGCTAAAATGGCCGATCTGATCGTACTTATGTTTGATCCCCATAAGGCAGGAACCATAAAAGAGACCTATTCGGCTATTCGAAATACTCTTCCTGAAAAATCAGGCGAAGACAGAATCATCTTTGTTATGAGTAGGATTGACGAATGCGACAATATAAGTGACCTGGTGCGTTCGTACGGCACATTGTGCTGGAACATGTCTCAAATGACGGGACGAAAAGATATCCCTCATATTTATCTTACCTATGCTCCCGAAATATCGAATTCCGCCAAGGCCAACGAATTGTGGCCACAGGAAAGAAAAGAGATAATGGAGAAAATCTACGCAGCTCCCAACCTCCGCCTCAATCATATATTGGAAGATATTGACCGCCAGGTGAATGAACTGGGAATTGTATCTGAAGCCATTGCTGAATTCACCCAAAGAGGGCGAAAGCTTTTTAGAAAGATAGGAAAGATAACCGCCGGCCTCGCCGTTGGCTTATTTTGTTTTGGCGACGTGATAACAAACAGTATCATTTCTCTTCCAAAACAGACTCTTATTTCATCTCTTCGTGGAGAAGGGTTGACCGTGCCAAGCCTGATTATGCCTCTTCTGTTTCTCTGTGGTACTCTGGCTGTTGGAATATTCATTTTCAACAGTTTTAGCTTTAAAAGTCTTCTCAAAAAATCCCTCTCTGATAGCAGTGATCTTGTTAATCTTGACACTGAATATCGCAGAAACCTCTGGAGCAAGATGTCCGGTAAAACCGAAAAACTCATTCAAAACAGCAATTCCAAGGACATTTGGCAGGGGCATATCAGCAACCAGAACAAAATACGCCGTTTCCTTGATGAGGATCTCAAAAAATACTACGACAAATTAAGAGCGTAAGGTTTTTTTTACCCGAAAAGGAGTGACTTTGATGTTTTCCATCACCACACCGGAAGATAAAAAAGTAATAGGTGTACCTTTTTCGTAACACCAGACGGTCTCGAAGCCGAAACCTACAAACCGAAATGCTTACTGAAGAATCTGATATCACACACAATATCTAATATTGACTATCAACAGTTAATAATGGCATCATTTTCGCATTAAGATTTAAAGAAGTTATTAACCGTAAAGTTTATACATGGTGACAAAATGATGATACCTGCTGGAAATTCTGCACTCTCAGCACTCCAGGCATTTGGAACAAAACTGGAGTCCAATGCCAACAATATTGCTAATGCTTCAACAGAAGGATACAAGAAGACAAGAGTTACCTTGGAAAGCCAGGCTCCACAAGGTGTAAAAGCAAGCGTTGAAACTATAGACAGTCCTGGCACAAAGATACTTGAACAGACAAACAATGGGAGTGAGCTTATTGAACAGTCAAATGTTGATCTGGGCGAAGAGATTCCCGACACACAACTAAATGCCAGATTTTATGAGGCGAATTTAAAAACACTGCAAGTCAGTGATCAAATGATGGGCGACTTACTGGATACAGTTGGATAACCTTCCCCAGTATCAATCAATCGACTACTCTTCCACCCGTTGTAACGGACAATCGTCACAACGGGGTTTTGTTTTTTTACAAAACTCCTTTGCAACAGCAACAATCAAGGCATGAAATTCATTAAAGAGCGCTGTATCTTCAGGTAAATTGTCCATAAATTCCTGTTGCAGACTGAAATAATCAGTGTCTTCCTCAACAAGCTGGTGCCTGGAAAACACACGATGTGTATAGGTGTCGATCACAAAAATTGGTTTTTCTGCTGCATACAATAAAATGGCATCGGCCGTTTCTGGCCCCACCCCTTTAACCCTCAAAAGATTTTCACGACTATCTTCCAAATTATCTTCAAAGAAAAACTCTAGCTCCCCTTCATATTCATCAACAATCATCTGAAACAAATTCTTCAATCTGCGAGCTTTAATATTATAGTAACCAGACGGTCGAATATGCTCAGCAAGCAGTTCCTGATCCATTTCAAGAAGAGTTAGAAACGAAAAATTGCCGGATTGTTTAAGATTGGCAAGAGCCTTCTCCACGTTCCCCCAATTGGTATTCTGGGTTAACACAGCACCAACCATCATTTCAAGTGGTGTTTCACAGGGCCACCATCCTTGATGACCGTAATGGCTGAACAACCTGTCATATACTCTCAGGAATACATTGTCATTTTCTTCTTTCATTTCACACTCTATCAATCTCCTAGACAAATACCAATTTCTCTGGCAGTGAAGACCTTATCATTATTCAAATCAACTTTCTTACGTGATTTAACAGCATCCGCCAAAGGTACAGCACTCATACTAGGGGATCTTAAAGCCACCATGTGACCAAATTTTTCTTCCTCAACAAGCCGTACTGCTGCTGCCCCAAAACGCATGGCCAGTAATCGGTCGAAAGTTGTCGGTGAGCCACCACGTTGAAGATGTCCAAGAACGAGCGATCTGGTATCTTTTCCGGTGTGCGTCCGTACCTCTGACGCAACCCACTCTCCAACTCCACCAAGAAGCAGTTCGCTTCTCCCAATCTCTCCAGTTCCCTTGCTGATCACTTGGCCACCAGCAGCAACTGCACCTTCAGCAACAACAATAATCGCATAATCCTTTTCATGGAGAGCATTATCCATTATTTTTTCACAAACCTTTTCCATTTCAAATGGTAATTCCGGTATCAAAATCACATCTGCTCCACCTGAAATCCCTGAATAAAGGGCTATCCATCCGGCATCTCTCCCCATTACTTCGACAACCATGACCCTATCATGGGACTTGGCGGTTGAATGAAGCTTATCCAATGCTTCTGTTGCCGTTGCAACAGCTGTATCAAAACCAAACGTTCGATCAGTAGCTTCCAAATCATTGTCAATTGTTTTAGGAACTCCGATCACAGGCATTCCTTTTTCATGAAACTTTCGTGCTATTTCAAGGCTTCCATCGCCACCAACAGCAATATGACAATCAAAACCCATTCGTTGAAAATTATGAAGTATCTTATCGGACACATCAACAACCGTTATTTCTCCGGCAAGATTCTCAACGGGCATTGCAAAGGGGTCCCCCTTATTGGTAGAACCAATGATCGTACCACCCGTTGAATAAATATCCTCAACATCGTCTATT
>DAOWDZ010000267.1 GCA_030638765.1 Desulfocapsa sp. | reverse complement strand
TCCTAATTACAGGTAGGTTTATGGGTCAATAGTTTTTGAATCTCTTCTAAAATAAGGATTTTTTAGATGAGCGCAATGTTTATTTAAATATTCTTAGGTCAAGGCTCTATTCCAGGCGATGACAATGATCGTGATGGAAAGAAAGAAAAGTGAGCCTTGAAATAATAGTGAGTTTCTCAATTTTAAGAGTGATGGTTTGCTGAGAACCCAGCCGCACACAAGGCCGCAACAAAGACCAAAGAAGTGTGCTCCGAGATCTGTACGCTCTCCCGAACTGCCTATCATAGCTAGTAACGCTGCTCCTGCCATAAAGGGCAAGACTCGTAGGTATCTTTTGTTCCTGCGGTGTCCGCGACTTATCATGGCAAGCATTCCAATGATTGAAAATACAGCGGTTGAGAAACCGACAAAGAGGTGATTTTCGCCATGGAGCGCTACATTGATAAAATTGGCAAGTGTTGCGGTGAGTATCATGGAGAATAAACCGATTCCGTTTCCTGTTAATTTGCAGAAAAAATGGAAAAGAAAGCCTCCAAACAGGCAATTTCCCAAAAGGTGAACAGTGTCGGCGTGGAGGGTGAGTGCTGTCAGGAGCCTGTAGTATTCATGGTTTGAGAGAATCGCATTGGCGTCTCCGGCTCCCCTTGAAAACCAGAATGAATTATCAGACCAGGAGCCGGTGACTGTAAAGAGAAGGGCGAGGCTGCCAATAAGAAGCAGGGTTGGCGGTTGCAACAATGGGCTGAAGTCTTCGTGGGATGTGTCTGGTTTTGGCGGCCAGTTTTCGTTTTCCTGAAGGTACGCTTTGAGTTGGATGTCAGCTTCATGGGCATCGTCAGGGTCGACACTGAGAATGAGATTGTCTGGATTCTGGGTGTAGTGGTGATTGATGCCCGCTGAAGAAAGTGTAA
Organism: Desulfocapsa sp.; assembly: GCA_030638765.1. The sequence continues at coordinate 2,586 of DAOWDZ010000267.1, read as the reverse complement.
GGGAGCAGGACATCGCTTCCTGTTCGTTATCAGTCGCGAGTACTGCTGTTTTCTGAGTGTTGCCTGGAGAGTCGTTGTGTGACATGATTCAAGAAGTAGTCATCTTCTGTCTGTTTTGCAAACCAGAATGAGATATTTCCTGTAGTGGCCCCTTACTGGAACGTTTCGCGACGGAACGTAACGGAACGTTTCCATTGGTGTCTGTTTCAATTATGTTTCAAATTGTGCCAATGGCTACGCTCGTTGCTCGTTGCTCTGTTTTTGTAACATGCCTATAATATTGAACATATCTTGAATTCGTCGGTGTGGCACGTTTCATGCTTAAAGAAAAGTACGGATGAATTGAAATGGAGCACGACTTCATTAAAGAATCCATTAATTAAAAGGAGCCGAATATGTCCTCAATAGCACTATTTAACACAATTTTTGTTGAAGAAAAAAAAATCAGAGAACAACTTGCAGCGGCAACGGATTTTCGTATCCTTCAAGATGCTGATGTTGTAAGTGAAGTAGCCCAAGCCTACTCTATTGGAAAGGATAAAGTAGAACGGGCTCTTTATGGACCGCCTTCGGTATTTAACAGATTTACCCTGGAACATGAAAAAATCACTGCGTATATAAAAGAAGCGGTGGCTGCTCATCTCAAAACTTCTGGTATTATTTATTCGGGGAATATTGCGCTCCTTGTCCCTTCTTCTGTCACTCATGTTTTACGCGTTGGTCTGTTTGATAAAATGAGTAATCGCATTCAGCGTGCAATGGGGGAGGGGCTTACGGAAAAAAATGCTGTAAAAGTGATTAAGAAAAATGATACCAGTGCAGCGGGTTGGGTTGATCGGCTTTATAAAAAGGAAATAACCACTCAGTCGCTATATGATATCATTGTTCCAATGGCAGAGCATTTTCCTGAGTCTGCTGTGAAGTTGATTCTTGAAAATTATCATAAACCAGCAGTTCTCGAACAGGATTCATCCCGTCAGGCAGTAATTGACATGGCACTTGGTGCTCAAGTTGAACTGGAACTTATCGCCAAGGGTTATGTCAATGAGGTGCAGAGTTCTGACGGTGAAATTACCCTGCTGGTTAATAAAAGTGTTTCCAATTTCCCAAAACTTGCCAATACTATTACTGAGATTGCTGAGAGCGTTAATGGCGTTAAGGCTGTTAAGGTCCTTGCCGGCAAAGATTATCATGTTTCTGTGTATCGGAGTCAGGAATTTACTCTTCCTGCAAAGGTATTACTGGTTGACGATGAACAGGAATTTGTACAGACATTATCCGAACGATTGAATACTCGTAACTATGGTTCCTATCCTGTGTTTGATGGGGAACAGGCGCTACAACTTTTAGAGAATGAACTTCCGGATGTTATGGTTCTTGATCTGAAAATGCCCGGCATGGGTGGTATTGATGTGCTTCGGAAAACAAAAGAAAGAAATCCGGAAATAGAGATTATTGTTCTTACGGGACATGGTTCAGAGGATGATAAAAAAGTATGTATGGATCTTGGTGCCTATGCATACTTACATAAGCCGGTTGATATCTCACAACTTACTGAAATTATAGATGAAGCACACGGTAAGGTTGCAGCGTCAAAAATGGCTCATATTTAAAAGTTTATTTAATTAGACCAATCAATAAGGGGGACTGGTATGGATGGTTTATTATCAGCAAAGGTTTTACTTGTAGACGATGAAGAAGAGTTTATCCAATTAATGTCACAGCGACTTGAAACCAGAGGGCTTAAAGTTGTGACGGTGTCAAACGGAGAAGCTGCGGTCGCTAAAGTTGCAGACCAGAGTTTTGATGTTGCCATTGTCGATCTTGCTATGCCTGGAATCGATGGCATTGAAACATTGAAGCAAATTAAGGCAGAACGTCCAGATATGGAAGTTATAATGCTCACCGGTCAGGCCACAGTGAAAACCGGAATTGAGGCTATGAAATATGGCGCCAATGATTTTCTTGAAAAACCTGTTGATTTAAATGTTTTGATGGAAAAGATCTGGGCCGCGAAAAGAGAACGTATGCGTGCTCTTGAGCAAAAGAGTTCTGCAGAGATGAAAAACATTCTAATTAGTAAAAGCTGGTAAAAAAAACAGCCTCTTTTAGAAGAAGTACATTCCCTATAACTATCTGGATTTATGTTGGTGAGGTCGGAAAATCAACTCACACAGGTTTGGTGTATCTTCTGCTTGAGGTCTTTAATTGCAGGGGTTTTTGGTAAGTAAAATACTGGAAAGGAGGAGGAAAGCATGAACAAAGAAACTTCGATTGTAAGGGATATTGTAACTCCCTTGGATCGTTATCCGCATTTGAATGAGGATCAGACACTGTCTGAGGCAATCCAGGCGTTAAAAAGCTTTCATACAGAAGAAAAAGGCAGTCTGTGTGCTGCTGTGCTTCTGGTGCTTAATGATAAGAATCAACTTATGGGCAAATTGTCTTTAGTTGAAATTATGCATGGATTAATACCGCGTCTAGTGGATGTAAGCACAGGCGGTGAGTTTGACGGAAACAGCGAAATCTTCACTAAACATGCATTTTTATATGAATAATCAACGTTTTCCTCCTGTGGGAAAAATC
>DAOWDZ010000273.1 GCA_030638765.1 Desulfocapsa sp. | reverse complement strand
GGCCACCTGTAAGGCTAAGGACGTTCCGCCTGCAAGAGGAAAAGAATTTAGAAATTCAGTTGCAGACGGTTCTGGAGTAGCTGAAAAGTATCCGTATGGATGGTTTTTAGGTGCAGCATCGCAACGATGTTTTATTTATACCGAAATAGGCACTTAAAAAGGCGAGCGTTTTAGGATCAAGATAACGGATTTCCACTACTTCCAGTTTTATTTTCTCTTGGCCATAAATTAATTTCAACGTATTCCAATTATGGAGATTCCCCCTGGAAACAACCCTTGTAATCACAAACCGGGCATGTTTTTTCCAATCAATCGAATCAAATGCTACATCCCAGAAAAGAGATCGTAGGGTCGTTTTTTGTTCCAGCAAATCCTTCATGCTGACTCAGGTAACATATAGAAGTTATACCTTGGAAATCATCTTACCAAGTTCATCTGCCATGGCTTGAATGGTTTTCTTCTTCTCCCCTTCAATCATCACTCGGATAACGGGTTCTGTGCCAGAAGCCCGAACAAGTATTCGGCCACTTTTGCCCAATTTCTTTTCCATTTTTTTCACTGTTTTTTGGAAATCAGTGAAATTATCAAGGTCTATTTTGGAGGATGTTCTGACATTGTTGAGTACCTGCGGATAGGAAGTCATCACTTTCGCCAGTTCAGACACCTTTTTATTACGTTTTTTCATAATTGCGAGCAGACGAAGAGCGGCAAGATTTCCGTCTCCGGTTGTTATGTGATCGAGAAATACTAAATGACCAGATTGCTCCCCACCAAAGGAATACCCATTCTTACGCATTTCTTCCACCACATGCCTATCCCCTACGTTTGTCCGAATCATTTTACCGCCCATCTCTTTCATGGCGATCTCAAGACCCATGTTTGACATCACAGTGGTAACAAGAGTTTTCTTTTTCAGCTTTCTTCTTTTGATGAGATCTTTGGCACAGATGGCCATTATATGATCACCATCAACAACTTTTCCTTTTTCATCACAGACAATGAGGCGATCTCCATCACCATCAAGTGCAAGGCCTATATCAGCACCTGTTTCTTTTACCTTTGCTGCCATAAGCTCGGGATGCAATGCTCCACACTTATGATTGATGTTTTTTCCGTCAGGATGCACACCTAAGGTTGTAACCTTTGCTCCAAGTTCTTCAAAAACCAGAGGAGCAACTCCATAGGTGGCACCATGGGCGCAATCGAGCACAATGTGCATTCCATCAAGTTTTAGTTTTTTGGGGAATATATTCTTGAGAAAAACAATATACCTGCCCTTGGCATCATCGATACGTTTTGCCCGACCAACTTCAGCGGCAACTGGACGTAATGCAGCCATCTTTTGAGAAAATATCAGATCTTCAATGTCAGCTTCAAGAGCATCCGGGAGTTTAAAACCATCATGGGAAAAGATTTTGATACCATTATCCTGAAAAGGATTGTGGGAGGCTGAAATCACAACACCAGCATCAGCTCGCATAGATGTGGTGATAAATGCAATACCGGGTGTTGGAAGCGGCCCCACGAGAAGTACATCTACTCCCATGGAACATATCCCCGCGGCCAAGGCATTTTCTATCATATACCCTGATTGCCTGGTATCTTTTCCAATCACACTACGATGGCGACCGTTTCTATTTTTTACGATAAAGGCAATGGCCCGACCTACCTGCATGGCAATTTCAGTGGTCATTGGATAAATATTTGCAACTCCACGAATACCGTCTGTTCCGAATAGTTTTCTCATTGAATGGCAACACCATGTTTAATTATTTCAGCTAAAAAACCACTTTCATCATGAGATCTTTCTATAAGTACAGGTTCAATCCTGTCATCAATTTCTCTTCTGAGTTTCCAAAGGAGCGGACGCGTAGTGAAAAAATCACCAGATACTTTATCTACAACAACAGCAACATCCACATCGCTGTCTTTACCAGCATTACCCTTTGCATATGATCCGTAAAGAATAAGTTGCTCTATGGACATATGCCGAGCCAGTAATTTCTTATACTTTTGCAGCATACTTATAATTTCTGGCTCAACCATTCCTGTAACTCCTGAGCATTATGTAGAATTTCGGAACAACGATTAGGGGTAATGAATATTTAACCTTGTCTTCTTTTGTAGTGCCGTCACTCATCAACAACCTCACCAGAGACTGGCACAACAACCTCTTCAATCAACGTCACAACCTGAGGTTCAATACGAAGAATACGGATAGGAGTTTTATTAGACTCCTTATTTGGGATCACCTTTACATGCATCTGGCCATCATTTTTTTTATCTATTGCAGTAACTTTAAACAAAGATTTTAAATCAACCTTCTTTCGAATCAATGTTTTAGGTAGAGCCACGGTTATGGACACCGTGGCTGGAGATACCCTCAGCAAGACTCCTTTTTTCAGAACTTCAACCGGAAGTTTTGAAATCTTTTTCTGTACCGTCTCCACTGCAATATCAAGATCCGCCGTGATGGTGGTTGCCCCTATCAAATCTACTATTACGGGATCAAGTTCCAAGGGAATCTGAATTTGAGTGGATTTACGCAATCCTGCGATATCAATGGGTTTTGTGCGCAACACATCAAATTGCGAAAGTACAGTTTGAGGACCGGTGATGGAAATCGCATCAGGTTCCATACGGATTTCCTTTAAAATAAAATCCGGGGCCAGCATTCCAATGGTCACAGGATTAACCGGGAACTGTTTCTGGATCATCTTATCAAGAGATAGAATCACACTTTTGGGTTGAATTCGCTGCACATGTACGCCACGGGGAACATTGATCACATCGTTCGTGTTTTCAAGCACCATGGTGCCAGGAGTCGCCTCAGCAAGATCAATCTGGCGAGAAATTCCACTATTCCCAATTTCCATAACCAGACTGCGAGGCCCACTGACGGACACTTCAATCTCTTTCTTAAATTGATTGGAGATAACCAGATCACGAGGCAGGTTAATAATCTCAACCGGAACCATGACGTTTTTATTTACAATGTCTTCTCCGCCAACAAAATACCAGAGCACCATGGCCAGACCCAGTGACACAAGGCGAAGCACCCAATCTCTAGGAGAAAGCTGCATCCAGTGGCGGAAATTAAAAACGCTCATGATCGTCCCACCCACTGTTTCCAACCACCGCCTGAATTTTCTTTGGGAAGAAAAATCGTCCGCAGAGTGTTCGTGAGAGTCATCTCATCATGCATGGCGGTAAGGGCGCCATGTTGAACAAGAGATACTTCCTGCGTCTCTTCAGACACAACGATAACCACAGCATCCGTCTCCTCGGAAAGCCCGATAGCAGCACGATGCCGTGTTCCAAAACGTTTGTTAATATATGGATTTTGAGACAGGGGCATGATACATCCCGCTGTTTGAACCCGTCCCTTATATATAATCACCCCTCCGTCATGAAGAGGAGAAACAGGCATGAAAATGGAAATGAGCAGCTCTTTACTCAAATTTGCATTTAATTTAAAACCGGATTCAAGAAATTCACGCAGTCCCGTCTCTCTTTCGATGACGATCAAAGCTCCGATGCGCCTCTTGGAGAGGTAAAAAACTGCCCGGATAATTTCATCAAGATCCTTCTCGGCCATATCAAGATTTCTCTGAAATGGGGATTTACCAACCTGCGTTAAAGCTCGACGTATATCCTGCTGGAAAACTATGACAATAATAAGAAGAATGGAACTGAGAAATGTTTTAAGAAGCCATTGCAGAGTGACTAGATCAAGAATGGACGCCATGAAATACACAGCACCCACTACTATCAATCCAAGCACCATCTGCACCGAACGCGTGCCGCGGATAATGGCCATCAGCTGATAGATAATAAAGGCAACAACCAGGATATCCAGAATATCCTGCCAGCGTAAAATATTTAGACTTTCAAGCATTATTTTTCAGGTTGCATTAAACAAAAAATGAATGTATCAGCTACTTTTCTTTATCCTACCGGGTTTCACAACTTTTTCCAATGAAAACGCATCTTTTAGTCATTGTTTCTTAATTTTATTCTTCTTATGATCTTCCAGTCGCTACTTCACTCCGAACAAGATTTATAATTTCAGCTGCACCCGGACTCTCCGACACCACTTTGTCCACACTAACTTTCCCATTCCTATCAAGTACTTCCTGTCGTTCATCCGCTGTAAAAAAACTGGCATGACTCAAAAGACAAAATCGTAGGACGACAGCTATCCATGGATTTCGGTTTTCTTTTTCTTCTTTTTGTCTTTGATGTTAAGTATAATAATTCATCGGCTCACTTTGCCTGAACACCTTAAAATAAATACAGTGCTAACTGCATTAAAGTCTATTGTACAACTCACAATAGGTGCAAGGAAAAACACTTTATTACCCATATATCTTTATGTCTGATCACTACGGCTCAATAGCAATTAATTCAAACGACACTGCTTCAACACCTAAAGAGCCAAAGAGACAGGTCCCACCAAAACCAAAGAAGAAACCGAAAAAAAATGGAAGCCCACTGTTTTTCCCCCTGATTACACTTTTTCTTATTGGAGCTTACTTCCTTACCGGAACCTACCTTATCCCTTTAGCAATACAGAAATACCTTCCTCTATACGTTCAGGATCAGGGTGAGTTAAACCTCAGTATTGAACGTGTACAGCTTAATCCCATAAATCTTCAACTGAGTATTAAAGGGCTTAGCCTTGATCCACAAAAATCCGTAACCAAAGAACCTTTATTAAAAATAAAATCCCTCACTGTCGATCTTGATTTCACCTCCCTGATACGTGGTTCGTTTACCTGTGACAAGCTGATGGTTGAAGAATTACAACTCAACCTCGTCCGTTACAAAGATAAACAGTATAATGTCCCGGTCCTTTCCCTCTTTTCAAAAACAGAAAATCAGGGTGAGATTATCGATTTTGCACAGCTGCCCTTCCTCTTTTCACTCAATAACATTGATATCAGCAACAGTCTTATTCTTTTTGAAGATGAAGTTGCAGATAAAAAACATATTATCAAAGAGTTACACCTTGCCATACCAACTCTTTCAAACTTCGATTTCCAATCAAAAAATTATATCCAGCCCCATTTCTCGGCCATTGTCAACGACAGCCCAATCCAGTTGAGCGGTGAAGCCATTCAGCTCCCTGACAATCAGGGATTTCAGACAAATCTTTCCTGTACTATCCAATCTCTTGACCTCGTCCCCTATTTCTCATACCTCCCCGCAGGATTTCCATACGCCATGTCCAGGGGAGAGGCAAACACTTCACTTCAAATACGATTTGCCCCGGATAAACG
>DAOWDZ010000076.1 GCA_030638765.1 Desulfocapsa sp. | reverse complement strand
TTTTATCGGTGGCAACAGCAAAGAGGATCCACCCGTTCCCATTCCGAACACGGAAGTTAAGCTCTTTTGCGCCGATGGTACTGCATGGGTAACTATGTGGGAGAGTAGGTCACCGCCGATTTCTTTATATAAAAAAGCCCCAATCAGTTAATTCTGATTGGGGCTTTTTTTTGTCTGTCTCTTCTCTCCACCAGCTACTTGACATATTATACTTTTCAGGCTACTTTTTTCTCCTCAATTTTAATACTTCTCTCTTCACCAAAAAGGGTTCTCAATGACCGATGATTCACCACTTTATCTCGTAATTCTAGCAGCTGGCAAAGGTACAAGAATGAAATCAGATAAGGCCAAAGTCTTGCATGAGGTCTTTTTTGCGCCAATGATTCATCATGTCCTGCAGGCTGCTGCGCCCTTAAATCCAAAAAAATCCCTTGTTGTCCTTGGCCATCAAAGGGAAACTGTGGAAAAGAGTCTTGAAAACTTTAACGTTGAAACTGTTATTCAAAAAGAACAGCTTGGCACCGGCCATGCCGTTCTATGTACCGAATCAGCCATCGATATGATGGAAGGCTCTGTTATGATTCTCTGTGGAGATACTCCTCTGATTCGATCAGAAACTTTAGCCGACATGATTAAACAGCATAGATCACAAAATAGCACTCTTACAGTTATGACAACCAAGTTAGAAGACCCCACCCATTACGGAAGAATAATACAAGGCGGTGCAGAAACTGTTCTTTCCATTGTTGAAGAAAAGGATGCCACTCCTCTTCAAAAAGAAATTAAAGAAATAAACGCCGGTATTTATTGTATTGACACCAAATTTCTCTTCTCACATTTAAAAAACATAGGATCTAATAACAGTCAAAACGAAATCTATCTCACTGACATAGTCTCTCAAGCTGTTTCTGAAAATCTTGCTGTACATAAATTTATCAATCCGGATCCTCAGGATGTGCTTGGCGTTAATTCCAGACTCGAGCTTTCCCAGGCGCACCACTCCCTGCAAATACGAAAAAACAATGCTCTCATGGCTGAGGGTATTACGATGCTCAATCCCGATACAATTCAAATTGCTCCAGAATGTACACTTGAGAAAGATGTGTCCCTTCATCCGGGAGTTGAACTTACAGGACAATCATCAATATCCGCTGGAACTATAATTAAAACCGGGGCAATCCTGCACAATGTTAAGGTAGGTACCAACTGCACTATTGGTGCGTATAGCTGCCTCAGTAATTGCAGCATTCCCGACAATTCCACCATTCCCCCCCACAGTCATTCGTGTTGAGCTTCGTTGAATTTATATGATATTCGTGAATGAACAGCAGTTCCCTTTTTCAGCTGAACTAACAATGGCTGAGCTTGCTGACAGATTAAAACCAGCAGCTGATATCTTTATTCTTAACGGCTTTCCGGTTACATCAGACACTTTCATAAAAGATGGCGATTGCTGCGCTCTTATCCAAAAAGGTATCCTCCCCTCACCTGAAGAAATGAATGCCCTGCTTACGGCAAGACATACTCCAGGTATACAGAATATAATACGAAAGTCCTCTATTGCCATCCTTGGTCTTGGCGGGCTTGGCTCTGCAGTAGCAGGAGCCATGGCCAAAATCGGTATTGGCAAGATGCTCTTATCCGATTATGATGTGGTGGAACCGAGCAACCTCAATCGACAGCATTATTTTGTTGATCAGATCGGGGTGAAAAAAACTGTTGCCCTGAAGGAAAACCTTCTGAGGATGAACCCTTCCATTTCCCTTGAACGTATTGATGAACATCTTACTGAATCAAGACTGGCGCAACTTTTTACGAATGTTGATGTTTTAATCGAATGTTTTGACGATCCCGTTATGAAGGCCGCAACATTACGCTCAATACTCACTGAGATGCCCAACGTTTCCTATGTTGGCTCCTCAGGCATGGCTGGCTTTGGTGATAACAACACAATACTTACCAAAATGCTCAGACCTGGAGTATACATTGTCGGAGATAACACCTCTGCTGCATCGCCCGGTATGGGGCTAATGGCTCCAAGGGTCGGTATTGCAGCGCACCATCAGGCAAATCAAGCCCTACGAATACTTCTTGGCGCTGAATTGAAGCGACAATAAAATCCAAGTTTTATAGATAGTGGCAATTTGCTTTTACCGCTGAACAAGAAGCCATTAACGAACACTATGAATATCACATTAAACGGAAACATCAAAACACTTCAGGATGTCTCAACAATCACCGACTTGTTGAAAAATCTTCAGCTTCCTCCTGAAACCGTTGTTGTTGAACTCAATACTACTATAATCGATCCTGACTCCTACAACTCCGCAAAACTTGCAGAAAATGACCAGGTGGAAATAATACGATTTGTTGGAGGCGGCTGATATGCTGACCATTGCAGGAACAAAATTTAGTTCCCGACTTTTTCTTGGAACAGGAAAATTTTCGTCATCAACAGTTATGGCTGATGCCATTGCTGCATCGGATTGTCAAATGGTAACAGTGGCTTTACGCCGTGTTGATCTTGATAATCCTGAAGATGATATCATGAAGGCTTTAAGCGTTCGCGATTACACTTTTCTCCCAAACACATCCGGAGCAAGAAATGCTGACGAGGCAATTCGTCTTGCCAATCTTGCTCGCGCAGCATCAGGAACATCATGGCTCAAACTCGAAGTCACCCCTGATCCTCGAACCCTGTTACCAGACCCTGTTGAAACGCTACTGGCCACAGAGAAACTTGTGAAGGATGGCTTCATCGTACTTCCCTATATGAACGCCGATCCCATCCTTGCCCTTAAACTTCAGGACGCAGGTGCCGCTGCTGTTATGCCTCTTGGTTCGCCAATTGGCACCAATCAAGGAGTACTTACTGATTCCATGGTTGAAATAATAATTGAGCAGGCTCGTGTTCCTGTCGTTGTTGACGCAGGAATCGGGGCACCATCCCATGCCGCTTACGCCATGGAAATGGGTGCAGATGCTGTACTTGTAAATACTGCTATCTCCATTGCCGGCGATCCCGTTGCCATGGCAGAAGCATTTGCAAAAGCAGTTGAAGCCGGAAGAACTGCCTATGTTGCTGGAATGGGGCAAAGAAGTAAACAGGCAAGTGCATCATCTCCTACAGATGGAAAGGTATCCTCAGATCTCGGATTTTTGGCCTAATATGTTTGAATCACCGAATTT
>DAOWDZ010000114.1 GCA_030638765.1 Desulfocapsa sp. | reverse complement strand
GTATGCTTACGGCTGTGTAATGGATGAGCCTAAGATGGAGAAATTCAATGAGCTTCACGCCGAATCTCTTGAAATGCTTCGCGATATGGAAGGTGATGTTTTCGCAACACAAACTGCAAATTGCGAACTCAATGACCTCGAGCCTATCACCATCGAAGAACTTGGTGAAAAACTTCGTGATATGAGCCATATCATCCCTTACGGCATTATTAAAGCTTAGGAGTATATAAAAATGAAAATTCTTAATGTTTATCGTTCAGCACCAGATGATACCACTAAAAAACTGGTTGAAATAGTAAGCAGAGATCGTGACGCGGATTCTTTTGATCTTAATGTTGATGCTCCAGATTATGAAGCTCTTGTTGGTAAAGTTTTTGAAGCTGATCAAACCATCTGCTGGTGGTAGTTTTAAATAATTCAGCTTGTTAGTATAAAAAAAAGGCCCCGCTTTGTATTAAAACGGGGCCTTTTTTTTGCCTATACATTTTTCTCCATCAACAGATCATGAAAAGCTGGTCTAAATTCTCTAATTGTCCAATTTTCCCGACCATAGTAAACCCGATTTGTTAAGAGTACTGCAATGCAATTGCTTTCAGGATCTATCCAGAAAGATGTTCCTGTGAATCCTAAATGACCAACACTTTTTTTTGAAAAATGGGAACCACTGCTTGATCCTGTCTCTGACACCATATCAAACCCCATGGTCCATCTTGAATTCCCAACTCTTTTTAATGTGTTTATGAGTAAATCATTGGAATATGCCGGATGTTGACCTCTATCCTGCCACTGATCAAGTAAATTCTCACAAAAAGCCATAACACCTTTCACGGTTCCAAACAGACCTGCATGACCCATTTGTCCACCCAGTACTCTGCAATTATCATCATGCACCAGTCCATTGAGCATTTTTTTGTCCCATATGCATTTTTCAGTGCTCACATAGGTATGGTCCTTCTTTTTTTTCAAACCAGGAAAATACAACTCCTTTTGAAGCTCTAAGGGCTTATATAGTGTTACATACGCCAGGTCACCTATCTCTTTTCCTGTAATTTTTTCAATTATTAAACCAAGAAGCATAAAACCCAAATCACTGTAGCAATGCTTTTTTCCAGGTTTAAATGTTAATTTCTCCTCCATAAGTACTTGTAAAAGTAAAACTTTTCTGTTTTGTGGCGATATATTCAATAAATTTTTAAAAAATTTTCTATGGGGGGCAAAGCCAGCACTATGTGACATGAGTTGTTTTATGGTTATTTTTTTCTTATCTTCCGCACAATTTTCCAAAATACTTCCAAGCTCAGTTTCCGGTTTCAATATATGCTTATCAAAAAGAGCTAGCAAAAGAGGAACTGTTGCTAGAGGTTTAGTCAATGAGGCAAGATCAAAAATCTGATTTTTTTGAGGTAGTTTTTTAGACGAATCTAATTGTGTTAAATCATAATAATTTTCAAATCTTTCATAACCTTTTTCTGTATATTTTGAAAAAGCCATTGCTGCACATGGAAATACCCTTTGTTTTAAGGAGTTTATAAATAAATTATTTAATTTTTCAATCCTTTTTCTATCCATTTTGTATCTTCCAGATTCAGTCCCTCTTAAGATAAGAAATTATAACTGAATTATCTTGTTTTTTTACCCACTTTAAACTACAATAATGCGGGACAAAGTTACTAATTATCGTGTTGTTTTTCCATCTAAAAAATTATATTTTTTTACGTTATCAACAGGATTTTAACACCCTTTGTCAAAAGTTTATTGATAACCTCGTTAATAAGCTGTTAAAAACGACTATTTAACAAATTTATTGTTTTTTTTCACAAGAAAATGTTTATTAAAATAATCATTATTTTAATAACTTATCTTCTATATGAACATACTAACCCCCTTAATAACAATAATAAAAAGATTATTTAATAAAGGGATACTCTTATGAAACTACATTGTACAATATCAAAGTCTGATTTTATGGAAGGACTTAACAGTCTTCAAAATATTACAAACAAAAGGGTTACCTTAGCTATACTCTCCAATGTTCTCATAGAAACAAAAGATGATGGCATTATTCTCACAGGAACTGATCTTGAAGTTGGATTGCGAATAAAAGTACCAGCTGAGGTACATAGTCAGGGAACGTTAACACTCCCTAGTAAGAAAATTTTTGAAATTGTACGGGAATCTGGATCAGAACCCATAAACATTCAGGAAACTGAAAATAGTTGGGTTATAATATCAACTGGGCTTAGTACTTACAATCTTGCTGGCCTAGCCAGTGATGAATTTCCGGAATTCCCAAAGTTTGATGGTGATAATTTTGTTCCATTTGAAGCGGGTATTTTTTCAGATCTCATTGATAAGGTCATTTTCTCTGTAGCCAATGAAGAGGAAAATGCCTATTCCCTCACTAATGTTCTGTTTGAAACAGAAAAAAGAGATGAACGTTCATACTTGAAAATGATTTCATCCGACGGACATCGTCTTTCTATCATGGAAAAAGATGTAGCCACAGATATAGATCTTTTAAATATCCAGCCAGGAACTCTGATACCTAAAAAAGGTGTCCAGGAGTTTAAAAAATTCTGTGATAATCGCGATACAATTCAAATATTATTTGAAGATGAACAACTTGTAGCAAAAGATAATGATTCAATAATGGTTATACGTCTTAAAAGGGGTGAATTTCCTCAGTATAATGCCATTGTTGATGCTGTTAAGCTTGAAAATCAAATTAATATTGAACGAATTCCCTTTCTTGATTCTCTGAAACGAATAAATCTTTTCACTGAAGATATTTTCCATACTATTCAACTTGAAATTAGTAATGGAAAGATGATTTTAAGTTCTCAAAATGTTGATTTGGGAAACGCTAAAGATGTGCAGGATGTTCAATATGATGGTGAGTCACTGCTTCTTGGTTTTAATTGTAGGTATTTTATTGATGCCCTGCAGGTTATGGAATGTGACAATGTTGATGCTTATATAAATTCAAATAATAGTCCTTGTTTAATGAAATCTGATAAGGATGAAGGCTTTTTAAGTATTATAATGCCTATGCAGTTATAGTAATAAAGTTTTATATATTAAATATTTATATTATCTTTTTCATAAAAAATTTGAATAGATAATTTCATTTCTTCGAAAAAGGAAAAACGTGTGACTGAAGAAAACAAAGATTACGGTGCTGAACAGATAAAAGTTCTTGATGGTCTTGAGGCTGTTCGAAAACGACCTGCAATGTACATCGGTAATACCGCTGAGACTGGTCTTCATCATTTAATTTGGGAAGTTGTAGATAATAGCATTGATGAAGCGCTTGCTGGTCACTGTGAACGAATTAACGTTATTATCCATGAAGATAATGCTGTGACTGTTGAAGATGATGGTCGTGGTATTCCGGTTGACATTCATCCCACTGAAAAAATGTCGGCACTGGAACTTGTTATGACCACCCTTCATGCAGGTGGAAAATTTGATCATTCCAGTTACAAAGTATCTGGTGGACTTCATGGTGTTGGTGTTTCAGTTGTTAATGCTCTTTCTGTTAAGGCTGTAGCAAAAATCAAACGAAATGGGGAAATTCATCGTCAGGAATATCGATATGGAGATCGTGTTGGAGGTCTTGAAGTAATAGGAAAAACAGACAAAACTGGTACTTCAATAAAATTTCTTCCAGATCCCAGTATATTTACAGAAACCACAGTTTTTAATTATGAGACCGTTAATTCTCGTCTTCGTGAACTCTCTTTCTTAAACAAAAATGTTCGTATATATCTTAAGGATGAACGCACTGGTGCTGAAGATAAATTTCATGCGGAAGGTGGAATAAGTCAATATGTGGAATATCTGAACAGAAAACGTACTCCCGTAAATGCCGTTCCTATTTATGTTTTCGGTGAAAAAGATGATGTTGAAGTTGAAATAGCTTTCCAGTATTTCGATGGATATTCAGAGCGACTCTTTTCCTTTGTAAACAATATAAATACAAGAGAAGGTGGAACACACGTATCCGGTTTTAAAAGATCACTGACAAAATGTATTAATCGTTATGCGAGTGATGATATCATCCCTAAGAACATGAAAGAAAAAATGGGTGGTGATGATGTTCGTGAAGGTTTGACCTGTGTTATATCTGTTCGGGTTCCCGATCCTCAGTTTGAAGGTCAGACTAAGACCAAACTTGGAAACTCTGAAGTAACTTCCATTGTAGACTCAATTTGCACAGAAAAATTAACCCTTTTCTTAGAGCAGAATCCTCAGGAAGCAAAGAAAATACTCACAAAAGCCGTTGAAGCAGCACGTGCCAGAGAAGCTGCTAAACGAGCACGAGAACTTTCACGAAAAAAAGGATCCACATCTCTTTTTATGGCAGGAAAACTGGCTGAATGTCAGGAAAAAGATCCAGCAAAACGTGAAATTTTCATTGTGGAGGGAGATTCTGCGGGTGGTTCAGCAAAACAAGGTCGTGATAGATCCGTTCAGGCTATCCTTCCTCTTCGCGGTAAAATAATGAATGTGGAAAAGGCCAGGTTTGAAAAAATTCTTGGTTCTGAGGAGATTAAACAGCTTATTGGTGCACTTGGCTGTGGTATCGGTCGTGATGAGTTTGATAAAGAAAAATTAAGATATCATAAAATAATAATAATGACTGATGCTGATGTGGATGGTGCTCATATCCGTACTCTGTTATTGACCTTTTTTTACAGACAAATGTTGCCACTTGTTGAGGGTGGTTTCATTTATATTGGTCAACCTCCCCTATATCGACTGGGTAGAGGTAAAAAAGAAAAATATTTTCTTGAAGAGGAAGATTTAAGTGCTCATTTATTCCGTGAAGCCAGTCGAATACTAAAAATTAAGGCTGAAAACAGTGATAATGAGATAATTGAAAATGAAAACCTTATTCATATACTCAATAAATTATCTATTTACAGTCAGGTAGTAGCATACCTTGGAAGAATGAATATCTGGGAAGATATGCTCTATTATCTTCTTAAAAATGATGTTCACTCCGCTGATCAGTTTAGCGATGAGACTTTTGTTCAAAATCTTGTTGATGGATTATCTCAGGAGAAACATATAATAGGAAATATTCGTCCCTGTCGCTGGCGTCCAAGTTGTTATGAGGTGGATATTGCTATTAAAGGTCAGGCGCAGATAATGATGACTCTTGGGCCTCAGGTTCCTCTTATTAATGAATATCGTACGGCACTGAGTCTTTTCACTGATATTCATTCATTACTCCGTTGTTCTTTTATTATTTTACGTGGAATACAGGGATCTGATGATAAGGAAATACCAGTTGAAAACTGGAATGAGATGATAAAAACCGTTCGTAATGAAACCTTTAAAGGAAGCCACTTACAACGCTATAAAGGTTTGGGTGAAATGAATCCAGAACAGCTATGGGATACAACAATGAACCCACAGAACAGAAGCCTTGTACAGGTGAAAATTGGAGATGCTGAGCAGGCTGATGATATTTTCACTACGTTGATGGGTGACAAGGTAGAGCCGCGTAGAGAGTTTATTCAAAACCATGCTCTGGAAGTTTCTGACCTGGATATCTGATATTTATAAAGCACATGGCAGATGCGATGTAGCATAATGTTGTAAAATATTTGGAATTTATATGACGACTGAAGAACAAGAAATACACCCAACGATCTCTATAGAAAAGGAGATGCGAAAATCCTATCTTGATTATGCAATGAGTGTCATCATAGGTAGAGCCTTGCCGGATGTTCGTGACGGCTTAAAACCCGTTCATCGAAGAGCACTTTTTGCAATGCGTGAACTTTCTGTATTTTTTAATAGACCTTATGTAAAATCAGCACGTATTGTCGGTGATGTTATTGGTAAATATCACCCTCATGGTGATACAGCTGCCTATGATACCATTGTTCGTATGGCTCAGAATTTTTCAATGCGGTATCCTCTTGTTGATGGTCAGGGTAACTTTGGTTCAATGGATGGTGATTCACCTGCTGCCATGCGTTATACAGAAGCACGAATGACGAAAATTGATAGAGATATCGTAGGAGATCTTGAAAAAGATACGGTTGATTTTGGTCCAAACTACGATAACTCTTTGACCGAACCATTGGTTATGCCCAGTAAGATCCCTAATCTACTGGTAAATGGATCATCTGGTATTGCCGTTGGAATGGCGACAAACATACCGCCACACAATCTCACTGAAGTAATGAATGGCTTAATAGCCATGATAGATAACTCCAATATAACAGTTCACGAACTGATTAATATTATTACCGGCCCTGATTTTCCAAAGGGTGCTTTCATATGCGGTCGTGCAGGAATTCGCGAAGCGTATGAAACTGGACGTGGCAGTGTTCTTATGCGTTCAAGAACCCATGTTGAAAATATAAAGGGAAGTAAACGAGAAGCAATAATTGTAACCGAAATACCTTATCAACAAAATAAAGCGACACTGGTTACAAAAATAGCACTTCTTGTAAAAGAGAAGAGGATTAACGCCATATCTGAGGTTCGTGATGAATCGGATAGACATGGTGAACGTATAGTTATTGAGTTGAAGAAAGATGAAATTGCGGAAGTGGTTATAAATCAACTTTACAAGATGACGCCATTACAACGATCTTTTGGAATAATTTTTCTTGCAATTGTTAACAATAAACCAGAAGTTCTCAATTTAAAACAAATACTTGAGTACTTCATTCTTCATCGTAAGGTTGTTGTTTATCGCCGTACTGCTTTTGAACTGCGAAAGGCTGAAGAAAAGGCCCACCTTCTGGAAGGCTTAAAAATAGCCATTACTAATCTTGATGAAGTTGTGGAACTCATTAAAGCATCAATAAATCCAGCCGCTGCGAAAGCCGAGTTAATTAGTCGATTTGATCTCTCTGAAATTCAGGCGCAATCAATTCTTGATATGCGTTTGCAACGTCTTACCGGTCTTGAGCGTGATAAAATTGTCCGTGATTATGAAGAAATAGTGGCGGAAATTGTTAGGCTTAGAGGAATTCTTGGTGATGAAGCGCTGGTTATGAAGATAATCCGTGATGAATTTACCGAAATTAAAGATACTTATGGTGATGAAAGACGAACTGAAATTATAGATGCCGTTGATGAAATACTCCCAGAGGATATGATAACTCAGGAAGATATGGCAGTAACCGTGACTCATACCGGATATATAAAACGTAATCCTGTAAGCATCTATAGATCACAGAAACGTGGTGGTAAGGGTGTTTTTGGTGTTAAAAACGTTGAAGAGGATTTTGTTTCTAATCTTTATGTAGCATCTACCCATGACACCTTTCTCTTTTTCACAAATCTGGGAAAAATATTCTGGCGTAAGGTTTACCAGTTGCCACTTGCCGGACGTACAGCAAGAGGTAAAGCGGTAGTTAATCTTCTTAACCTTGCAGAAGATGAAAAAGTTGCAGCAATTTTACCAGTTGTTGATCTTCAAAATGAAAAGAGTAATAAAACCATCCTTATGGTTACCCGTCTTGGAAGGGTGAAAAAGACAAGTTTACAAGAATTTGTTAAGCCACTGAAGCGTGGTAAGAAGGCTCTTACTATTAATGAGGGTGATGAGATTATCTCAGCTCATATTCTTACTGGTGATGATACCATATTTCTTCTTTCAAAAAATGGTGCATCTATTCATTTCCATGAAGATGATGTTCGTACCATGGGAAGAACAGCTGCAGGAGTTAGAGGTATTCGTTTAAAGGAAAACGATTTTGTCGTTGGATCAATTGTTATTGATTCTGACTCCTCTATTTTGACAGTTACTGAAAATGGCTATGGAAAGAGAAGTCCTGTTACTGATTACCGCATACAACGTCGTGGTGGCTTAGGTATTATGGCCATTAAGGCAAGCGAGCGAAATGGTGCTGTAGTTGGTGCTATGCAGGTTGATGATGATTCCGAGGTTATGTTGATTGCTGATTCTGGTAAAATGATAAGAATGCCCATGGGTAATGTAAGAGTAATTGGTCGTACTACTCAGGGGGTTGGTCTTATCAATCTTGCCAACAAGGAACGTGTGGTAGCGATGGATCTTGTGGAACCTGAAGATGATTCTGATGACGACACCGAGGAAGGGCAAGAAGTAGAACAGAGTAGAGATGAATAACCGCGAAGTAAATAAAGTTGCAGTTATAGGTGCAGGTTCCTGGGGAACTGCCATTGCCGGAGTTTTGGCTGCTAAGGGATTACAGACGGTACTCTGGGGTCACAATGAAGAACATGTAGAAGCTTTATTGAAGGATCGGGAAAACAAAAAGTATCTCCCAGGGTATTTGTTTCCGGAATCTCTGGCAATAGAGGAAGATTTAAAAGAAGCAGCAACGGGGGCAGATGTAGTTTGTATGGTTGTCCCTTCTCATGGTTATCGTGTTGTTTTTGAGAAACTTATACCCTATTTAAAAACGGGTGCAAGTATCGTCTCTGCTGTAAAGGGGATGGAAAACAGCAGTCTTATGACCATGACCCAGGTTATGAAAAATTCTCTTGGAAGTGCTCTTACTTCCAAAAATTTAACCCTTTCAGTTCTCTCAGGACCTTCGTTTGCAAAAGAAGTCGCCCAAGGCTTACCAACACTGGTCACAATTGGTTGTGATGATCTTAATAAAGCGCAGTATCTTCAAAATGTTTTTGTGAGTGAGCGTTTTCGTGTCTATGCAGCTCAGGATATGATAGGTCTTGAAATAAGTGCCGCACTTAAAAATATTGTAGCCATAGCAGCTGGAATAAGTGACGGACTCGGTTACGGTCTGAATAGCAGAGCGGCATTGATTACACGAGGTCTTGCTGAAATAACGAGAATGGGTGTTGCCATGGGCGCTGACCCGGCAACATTTGCAGGGCTTTCAGGAATAGGTGATCTGGTTCTCACATGTACAGGTGATCTCAGTCGAAATCGTACTGTTGGTTTGAAACTTGGAGAAGGAAAAAAGCTTCCAGAAATTCTTAATGAGATGGAAATGGTGGCAGAAGGAGTAAAAACCACCCAATCCGTACATGATCTTGTTTCTGAAATGGAAGTTGATATGCCAATCCTGGAGCAAGTTTATCAAATACTTTACAAAGAAAAAAAATGCTCAACTGCTGTTTCTGACTTACTGACCAGGGAGTTAAAAGTAGAGTAATCAAAACCCACCTAATAATTAATCCGAATATTTTCCCCTGAGACGTCGTGGAAGTTTGCAATCATAGTGGAGAGCAAGAAAACTTTTAAACTCTTTAAGGGCATCGATTTGTCCATTCAGATAAGCTCCATCATTTTCGTTACGCGTTTTTTGAGAGTAGACATGCTGTAAACGCTTTTTGGTTAAATCATATAAATCTATAAGATATGTATGTGACATTTTAGTATTTAAAAATAGCTTTGATTTTTAAGATCAATATTTGTTGTGAGGTATTTTCTCATGGCAAACAATTCAAACAACTGCCCTTCACAATAGAGTCGCTCTTTTCTATTATTTTCTTGTACTGCCTTTATTTTTTCACCCTCCATTAGCTGGATTTTATCAGTAATATAGTTGTGTATTTCAACTGAAAAAGCATGAGGCATATTTTTAATTCTCCAAGGATTGAAAGTATTTAGTTATTAACTAAAACTACCACAAAGTAGATTTTAAACTTGACCGCCTGTTACTTTGTGGTATAGGTAGTCATAACATAATAATAATTAATATTATATTTTAAAAAATAATAAAAATTTATCGGTGAATTGACAACTGTATTTAAAGCTGGCTTTTTCAGATGAAAAGGCTGATTAGAAAAACTTTTTTTCATGGAGGTGGAGTGTGAAAAAGCTAGTAATTCTTGGAGCAGGCTGTGCAGGAACAATGGTGGCAAATAAGCTTCGAAAAAAACTTGATAAGGCTGAATGGTCAATAACAATAATCGATAAGGATGATCAGCATGTGTACCAGCCGGGATTACTGTTTATTCCATTTGGTATTTATAAGGCTGAAGATATCGTACGCAGTCGTAGCGAGTTTATAGCTCGTGGCGTTAATTTTGTTATTGATGAAATTGTTGGAATTGATACTGAAAAACAGGTTGTTGAGACAACAGCGGGAAGTTACGAATATGATAAGATAATTGTTTGTACAGGTGTGTCGCTTGCTCCTGAAGAAATTCCTGGTTTGATGGAGGGTTGGCAGAAGAGTGCCTTTGATTTTTATACTCTTGAAGGCGCTGTTAATTTAAGTAAAGCTCTTCGTGAATTTAAATCCGGAAAACTTGTTCTCAATATTGCAGAATTCCCTTTTAAGTGTCCTGTTGCACCGCTTGAATTTGTCTATCTTGCTGATGCGTATTTTACTGAACGAGGGTATCGAGATGATATTGATATCCGACTTGTTACTCCTCTTCCTGGTGCATTTACAAAACCAAAAGCCAGTGCGTTTTTCTCTCAACTTATAGAGCAGAAGAACATCAATATTACTGCAAGTTATGATTTGGCTGAGGTTGATTGCACAAATAAAAAAATCATATCTGCAGCAGGTGACGAGATAGAATTTGATCTCCTTGTCTCAATACCACCAAACGTTGGAGCACGAGTACTTGTAAAGTCAGGTGTGGCCATGGATGAAATTGGTTACGTGAAAACCAACAATCACACTTTGAAAGCTGAGAATCATGATAATATGTTTGTGCTCGGTGATACCACAACACTGCCCACGTCAAAGGCTGGTTCTGTAGCACATTTTTCGGCTGAAGTTATGGTGGAGAACTTCATTCGTGAGATTCACGGCGAAGATCTCAAAGCGGATTTTGATGGTCATGCAAACTGTTTTATTGAAACGGGTTTTGATAAAGCAGCTCTTATTGATTTCAACTACGACTATGAGCCCCTTCCAGGGAAATTTCCACTTCCAGGTCTTGGGCCATTTTCACTTTTGGGTGAGTCCAAAGCGAATCACTGGGGGAAGATGATGTTCAAGTGGGTTTACTGGAACAAACTGGTAAGTGGAGAAGAAATGCCCCTTGAAGCTCAAATGTCACTTGCTGGTAAAGTACAGGATTAAGGGAGGGATTATGACAAATGAAGAAAAGATCCTTGCCAGACTCGATGAGCTTACTCTCGAGGTTCGGGAGGCAAAACAGGCTATCAGGCCATATGTTGAGTTAAAAAAAGAAATGGAGCCACTGATCAATGATATGGTGATTAGTGCTATTGGAAACTTAAGCGGACTTGATCGTAGATTTGATCTTGAAGATGTTGGGGAGATGGTGGGAAAAACATTGGTTTCCAGCCAAAATATATCAGAAGCATTAAACACGTTAAACAAGTTTATGGAGTTCAAGAAGGATTTTGAACCCCTGTCAAAGGATATATTCAAAGAGCTTGTGGTACAGTTACAAAGCACGTTACAGGGTTTTGAGCCTGAAAATCTTCAGGAACTCCTTAAACAGTTTATTACAAACATGGGGAACATGGCAGATGGGTTGAAAATGCTCGGTTCTCTCATGGAGATGAAAAAAGATGCAGGCGGTCTTTCCAAACTTGCTTTTAATGATGTGGTTGAGCGTCTGGAGTGCCTGAAACAGAGTGGTATTTTTGACGCATTTGAGCAGGTACTCGGTATCACAGAACGGGTCGGCTCTAAGATGAAAGATGTTAATTTTGAGCAGGTTGAACCTATACGTGGTGTTTTTGGTATGATGGCAGCGCTGAAGCGCCCTGAGGTTCAAGAGGGTCTGGGAGTTCTCGTTGAGCTTTCCACCGTAATGGGTGCTTTGAAAAGTGAACCGGTTGGTACTTCCTGTGGATCAAAAAAAGCTGCTTAACTGAGAAATATTCAGGATAAAGTAAAGTTTTATTTAAAACAAATACGATAAAGAGATCGACAAAGTGTTTTAAAATTGTTCATATGTTCAAATTGTGGAATTAGATTTTTCTATCTAAGGAGGAGAGAATATGAGCGATCATGGACATGGGCACGACAAACCTGAAGAAGATCATTCGGTTTGTGTAAAGGTTGGAGTTTTCTTTGTATTTGTTATTATAGGTTTTTTTGTAATTGGAATGATCAACTAGAAAGAATCCTTGTAAAAGATGTATAGAACCGTCAGAGGCTTGTCCTTTGGCGGTTTTTTTTGTTTTTAGGGAATGAGCAGAAATGGCTAAGAAAAAATTTTACGCAGTAGCTAATGGTAGAAAACAGGGGATTTATACTTCGTGGCCAGAGGCTGAAAGTCAGGTGAAGGGTTATGCTGGAGCCAAATATAAAGGATTTATTTCTCGATCTGATGCTGAAGCCTGGATGAAGAACCCTGAGTGGGGTCAAAAAACAAAAAAGAAAGAGAGAAAATATACTCATCAACAACCGGAACCTTCTGGTGCTTCAATTGAAATATATACAGATGGCGGTGCAATAAATAATCCCGGGCCCGGTGGCTATGGTGTGGTTACCGTTATTAACGGTGAATCACATGAACTTTTTGGCGGCTTTACACTTACCACAAACAATAGAATGGAACTTATGGCCTGTATCAAGGGGATAAAGGCACTTCCAACACGTTTAGAAACGGTGGCTCTTTTTTCTGATTCAAAATACGTGGTAAATGGAATACGTAAAGGGTGGGCTAAGTCCTGGCGTAAGCATGGCTGGTTGAAATCAGATGGAAAGCCAGCGATAAATTCAGATTTATGGGCAATGCTGCTTGATGAAGTAGAGGGGCTCAATATCAATTTTCACTGGGTAAAAGGACACGCTGGCAATCCGTTGAATGAACGTTGTGATAAACTGGCCGTGAGTAGTGCGAGGGGAGATGACCTACTGGTGGACTTTGGATATAAGGGATAGTTGTCTGTTCAAAAGCACTTTAGGCACCCTTTATCTCTTTACATATTGCCAAGTAAATGTTGAACAATTGAAACAGCTGCAATATTTGCTGTCTCCGCCTTGAGTATCCTTGGACCAAGGCTTAAAATTTGAAAACCTGCTTTCTGGGCCAGTTTCACTTCAGGTTCGGGAAACCCACCCTCTGGGCCAAAAACTAACTGTAGTCCCTCTTTATCCGTTTGCAAAGAGCAGGAGTGCAGGGAGTTATCCTGTTGTTCTTCTTCCCAGAAGAGAATTTTCTGAACAGCTCTATTTTCCTGGATCAGCATTTCATTTAGTGAAACCATTGGATTCAATCGCATTTTAATGGGATTATTACACTGTTTGCAGGCTTCTTCTATGATTCGCTGCCATCTGTCGTATTTTTTTGAAATTTTGGATAGTTCTGTCTTTTTGAGCTGGCAGCGTTCACTGTAAAAAGGGGTGAATTCAGAAATACCGAGTTCGGTACATTTTTGAACCAGTAGCTCCATTTTTTGACCCTTGAGAATACTCTGGCACACCCTTAAAGGAACTTCATCACGATGAACATGTATTGACGATAAAATTTGTAATTTCAACTGTTTTCCCAGGGAAATAATTACCGCATCGTGGACATTTCCTTTGCCGTCAAGGAGTTGCAGTGGGGTATCTACAGACAGTCGAAGTACTTTACTGATGTGGTGGGATTCCTGTTCTGAGAGTAGAATTTCGGGAGTAATTTTGGTGTCAGGCTGTATAAAGAATCGACGCATAAGAGAGATTGTTGTGTGAAGGTGAAGGTTCATTTATAGAAAGGATTTGATTTACCCATTTTTCCACAAAAGAAATGCAATCGCAAAAGAAAAATAAAAGAAAATGTAAGAAAAAGTTGCCATCTAAAAACGAAAACGATAGCATTCATTTGAGGTTTTTGTTTGTGAGAGGGGAATAGCAAATCGTATGAGTAACCAGGGGTAGACATGTCAGCGGAAAAATCCAGAGAGCACGAGCGTTTTTCCGTGCGTATAAAGACAAAAGTGACCGCTGAAATTCCTTCTGGTAAAGCACCTGTGATGGAATTTCTCACAGCTAATATCAGTTCCGGTGGTGCTTTTATCGAAACAGCAAACCCACTGCCACTTGTCAGTAAGGTTCGTCTGGAATTCCTTCTTTCTCTGGAAGATATCCAGTCCCTGAAATTTATTCTCTCTCTTGAGACGCTCAAGTCATGGAAAGGAAATCGACTTTGGGTGAGTGCGACCGGTACAGTGTTGCGTTGTCAGGATGATGGCATGGGAATCATGTTCGATGAAAATTATCAAATAAATGCCATGGATAATCTTGATGATATCGAAGGTTTGTGATTTGTGTTTATTTGTCGGTTTTAATGAAATGCAGTGCCGTCCACTCTTCCTGTTGCTTTTTGTCTGTAAATGTAAATCCACTGCCAGTAAAAACACGAATAATATTTCTTTCCTGATCGCCGTGAAGAATACCGGAGAGAACAAGATTACCTCCTGATGTTAAAATCCTTTTGAAATCATCGTTCATTGTAACGAGGGCATCATGAATAATATTGGCCACTATCAGGTTAAATGGTTCTTTGATCTGGTGAAGTGCATCGAGTGATACTTCCATTACAGAATTCAAAGTGTTTAAAGTAACGTTTTCTGTTGCAACACGTACGGCTTCAGGGTCGTTGTCAATTCCAAGTACACGTGTTGCTCCCAGAAGGGCTGCACCCATTCCCAGAATTCCTGTTCCTGTACCCACATCGAGAACTTTTTGATCTTTTTCTGTGGCAAGTATTTCTCGTATAAAATCCAGAGTGAGACTGGTGGTTGCATGGTGACCAGTACCAAATGCCATTCCAGGATCCATGGTAATAACCTGCTCATTATCATGTACAATGTACTCTTCCCATGTTGGGGTTATTATGAGCCCTTTGGTAATGGCAAAAGGTTTGAAGTGGACTTTCCAGTTGTTTGACCAGTCCTGATCTTTAACGTGTTCCCATGAGATTGTTGGCTTTTCAACCTGAAAAATTGTGGCGAGTTCTTCCAGATGTGATTCAAGTTTGTTCTGTAGTATCTTTTGGGTTTTCGTGTCAGGGTTTTCCTCTTCCATAAAGGCATTGAGGTGAAGGGTTGGATTGTCGACATCAACGGACTGCTCAACACTGGCTCCAATAACGCCAACTAGGTAGTCCACAATGGCATCTTCCAGAATCGGATCTGTATCGATGTGGGCTTTTAGCCAAAAGCTGATTTTTTTTTCCTGTTTCATGGTTTGATTTGTGGGAAGAGGTTTTGGTTAAACTTTATCAATTTTGTTTATGTATATTATAAGCAATACTTCTTGACAAGGTGCGCCATCCTGTTATTTTTAGCTAATCTAAAAGAATTTGAATTCAGATAAGTGAGACATGCAATGGGACATAATATACATTTTTTGCCAGACGACGTCCATGTCACTGTTGAAGATGGGGAAAATCTTCTAACGGCTGCAGCATCGGCGGGTATTTATATTCACGCTTTTTGCGGTGGAGATGGGGTTTGCGGAAAGTGTAAAATAACCCTGGAAGAAGGGGATGTACAGTCCGACAGTGCGGCGTCCTTAAAGCAGGAAGAGTACGATAAGGGGGTGCGACTGGCCTGTAAGGCTCAGGTTGTTTCCGATATCACTGTTCGTATTCCGGATATAGTAAAGGCTGACGGAAAGGCCTTGAAACGATCTCCCAAAACGACCAGATCTATTTCTGCAAGAGCCCTCGATTCGCTTATTGGAAAGTGGGATGTTGATCCACCCGTTGGAAAAGTTTTTTTACAGGTCCCCCCCCCGACATTATCAGATAATATTTCAGATATGCAGCGTTTGATGCGTACCCTGAAAAATGCAAACCCGGAAAGTCTTGAACCCAGTTACGATCACCCCGAGCTTATTCATGAACTTTCTGTGGTTCTTCGTGAGGCGGACTGGAATGTCACTGTAATTCTTCTTCATGGTAAGTCAAAAACAGAACCGGATAGAATTATAGCCGTTGAGCCCGGTGACACTACAGATCGCTTGTATGGTCTTGCTGTGGATATAGGAACAACCACCTGTGGTGGAGTTTTAATTGATCTTAATAATGGTAAAATAATAGCTGAAGGTTCCGGGTATAATGCCCAGATTGGATATGGTGAAGATGTAATTTCCCGCATGATCTATTCGCAGCGTCCCGGTGGCTTGAAAGGATTGCAGGAAAAGGTGATTTACACCATCAACAATATTATTGAAGAGGTGTGCAGGAAGGTCATCATCAGTCCCAGTGATATCAGTTATATCATGACTGCCGGAAATACCGTCATGGCGCATCTGATGCTTGCTATTAATCCAAAGTTTCTGCGTGAGGCTCCATATGTTCCAAGTGTCAGCCAGTTTCCATTGACCAAAGCAGCGGGTCTTGGGATCATGGCTCACCCGTCTGTGAGGATGTTTCTCTATCCCTGTATATCCTCCTATGTCGGGGGGGATATTGTGGCTGGTGTTCATGCCTGTCAGATGCAGAAAAGTGATGAGGTTTCCCTGTTTATCGATATCGGTACCAATGGTGAAATTGTTGTTGGAAATAAGGATTGGATGGTTTGTGCCGCCTGTTCAGCAGGCCCTGCCTTTGAGGGAGGTGGTATAAAATTTGGAATGCGGGCAAGTTCCGGTGCCATCGAAAATTTTCAAATTCATCCAGAAACCTACGATCCGATGATTGTGACTATTGGGCAGACGAAACCGCGTGGTATTTGTGGTTCCGGCCTGATTTCCATAGTTTCAGAATTGCTTGATGCAGGGGTTCTGGATCCACAGGGTAAGTTTAAAAGAACTTTGGATCATCCAAGGATTCGTGAGGGTGAAGATCGCTGGGAATATGTTCTGGCCTGGAGCAAAGACTCCATGATAGGTGAGGATATTGTTATTACTGAAGTTGATCTTGATAACCTGATTCGGGCAAAAGGCGCAATGTATGCGGGGTACCAGACATTACTTGAATCTGTAGGGCTTACATTTGCAGATCTTGACCGAGTGATTCTTGCTGGTAACTTTGGGTCATACATTGATCTTGAACGTGCCATCACCATTGGTCTACTTCCTGATATTGATCGGGAGCGCTTCTTTTATATTGGTAATGCATCCATGCTGGGGTGTCAGATAAGTCTCACTGATCACAAACGATTTCGTGACCGGGTAGCTGTTCGAACACTTATGACCAGTATGGAGCTGTCAGAAAATCCAGACTTTATGAATCACTATATGGCGGCACTTTTTCTTCCCCATACGGATATGAGCCTTTTTCCATCGTCTAAACAGTAGAAGTCAGGCAAACATGTACCATATGCCGAAGAAAGGTTGACAGGGCCCTGATTGACAAAAAGGTAAAAACTGAGTAAACTAACGTTTTTGTGTATATAAATAAGAACTGATAAAAATAATAAACTAGCGAATTAAGGAGAATACAATGGGTCAAACTGTTAAAGCAATTGCAGAAAGTATCAATATCATGGGAAATCGTAGTGGTGGAGCCATGAAGGATCGTGTTAAAGGCCCAGTTCAGGAAATGGCCAAGGAAGAGACTGCTGCCGGTGCATCCTATCTTGATCTGAATATCGGACCTGCCCGAAAAGATGGTACCGAGCTTCTCCCGTGGGTTGTTGAGACTGTTGAAGCGGTTAGCGATCTTCCTCTTTGTCTTGATACAACCAACATGGACGCCATGGCTGCTGGTTTTAAGGCTGTAAAAAATAAAGAGCAGGCCTTGATGAATTCCATTTCGGCACAGCCTGAACGTATGGAACAGATGATTCCCGTTGCTGCTGAAATGAAATGTGACGTTATTGCTCTTCTTTGGGGGGCAGATGGAATGCCTCGTGACTCTGCTGAGCGTGCGGCAATGTCCGTTGATCTGATGATGGCGTTGAACGAAGGTGGGGTTCCCAATGAGAAAATCCTCTTTGACCCAATCGGAACTCCAATCACCCTTGGTGCTGATCAGATTAATGCAGGTCTTGAGTTTATGATGATGCTTCAAGATATTGCACCTGGTGCCGGCTCCACAGTTGGTCTTTCAAATGTTTCCAATGGTGTTGCTGATAATCTTCGTAAATATCTTGATCGCACCTATCTTATCATGCTTATGAAGTATGGTATTTCAACGGCTATCGTTAACTCCTACGATGCTGAGTTGATGGCTATCTGTAAGGGTGAGCGCCAGGAACATGTGGATATGGTTCATGCCATGATGGATGGTGATGATCCGGGCAGCTCTGCTCTTTCCGGAGTGGCTCTTGAGCACTACAAAACGTATAAAGCACTTTCCGGACAGAGTGTATTCTCTGAGTCCTGGCTCGAATTGTAAAATTTTATAGGAAGAAGCTGCATCGATGCCCTTCCTTTACAAAAGGAGGGGCATTTGTGTTTAGGAGGGAGGAGTAGATGTGAGTGAAGTTCCAACTCATCACCTGGTTTATGGTACGCTAAACGACTTTATTACCGGTGAAGAACTTACTGATACTGATGATGAACGGACTCGTCAGGATCTGGCAAAGATAATGGTTGAAAAATTGGGGTATGCAAAGGAAGATCTGGAACCACGTTGTTTTATTGAGACACTTTTCAGCACTCAGTTTGTACGTTCTAATATTGAATTTGCGGTCAGCCTCAAAGAAGTAGGGAAGAAATTTCTTATTATTCGTTACGGAGCAGGGTCACTGGTGAGTCGTGAACGTTCCGCCATTGCAGCGGCAAGGGTTCTTGAAAAAGAGTATCAGATACCCTACGCGGTGGTGACAAATGGGCGTGATGCCGAATTGCTCAACACGGCAACAGGCGAGGTGCTTGGCACTGGGATGGATGCTATTCCAACAAAAGCTCAAGCACTGGAGATGATGGCTGAGTGCGAGTTTCTGGCTCCCGCTGAAGGTAAGAAGCGAGAAGGTGAAATGCGAATTTTAAACGCCTTTGATGTGCAGATCTGCTGCCGTTAATTAGCAGTAATATTAATATAATAATTGAGAGAAAGATCATGGGAACAGAACAGAACGAATGGACTAAAACAAGCTGGCAGAACTTCACAGCTCTTCAGCAGCCAAAGTGGCCCGATATGGCTGCTCATGATGCGGTACTTGAAAGACTTTCTTCTCTGCCCCCTCTGGTTTTTGCTGGTGAAATAAGAGACCTTAAGGCGTTGCTCGCAAAAGCTGTAACGGGTGATGCTTTTCTTGTTCAGGGGGGTGATTGTTCAGAGGATTTTTCTCAGGTTACAGCTCCTAATATTCGTGAGAACCTGAGAGTTTTATTGCAGATGGCTGTTGTTTTAACCTACGCCGGCGGCAAGCCGGTAATTAAGCTTGGCCGTATTGCTGGACAGTTTGCCAAACCCCGTTCTGCCGATACCGAAATGGTTGATGGTGTTGAGCTCATGTCCTATCGAGGTGATATGGTAAACAGCTCAAAACCGGTTGCAGAGGCACGTATTCCTGATCCAAAAAGGATGATGGAAGGATATAACATGGCGGCATCCACTCTGAATTTGCTTCGTGCTTTTACCCGTGGCGGTTTTGCGGCTCTGGATCGGGTATCAGCATGGAATCAGGAATTTGCAAGACAGTCTCCCATGGGACGGAGTTATGCAAGGCTTGGTAAACAGATTCAACAGGCCCTCGAGTTTATGGAGACCATCGGCATTGATCCGAACAGCCCACAAATGCAACAGGCTCAGTTTTTCACATCGCACGAGGCGCTGCTTCTTGGGTACGAGACAGCTCTTACCCGTGAAGATTCCATCACTGGTGGCTGGTATGACTGCTCTGCACATATGCTCTGGATAGGTGAGAGAACACGACAGGTTGACGGTGCTCATGTGGAATTTTTACGAGGAGTTAATAACCCGATTGGTGTGAAGATTGGACCGGATTATGACCTTGATAATGTGAAACAGCTGATCGATGCCTTGAATCCTGATAATGAGGCTGGACGTTTGACCCTTATTACCAGGCTTGGAATGAAAAATATTGAGAAAGTTCTGCCACCACTTCTTCGTGAAGCTAAACGAGAAGGGTATAATATCGTCTGGAACTGTGATCCCATGCACGCCAATACCTATACGGCAAAAAGTGGTCATAAAACACGAAATTTCAACGATATTCTTTCTGAAATCACCTGCTTTTTTGAGACACACTGGGCAGAGGGAACCATCCCCGGTGGTATTCATCTGGAGATGACCGGAAATGATGTTACTGAATGTACGGGTGGAGCGAGAAATATCGTTGATGATGAGCTTGCCAATAACTACCTTACGACCTGTGATCCACGTCTTAACGCAGAGCAGAGTTTAGAGGTGGCATTTCAGATAGCTGATATGATTCGCAGTTAATTGTATTTAAGCAGCCATAGGTGATACCTATGGCTGCTTACTAGTTTTCGGTAAATTGTGTGTTTTAAAGAAATAGATTTCCATGCTATTCTTTATCCTCAGTGTTTCTTGGTTCCACTGGTGTTAAATCATTGCTAAGATCAGCTTCACTGATCGTAAACCCCTCTCTATTATATAACCTCTATTTTTTGATTCTTGGACTAATAATATATTTGTTATTGGGTGTTGGTATCGTATATAATTTCGTAATTTAGGCGACTTATAAACAAAACGATTAACAGATAGTGTGCTTCTGTTGTTGTTGTTTTGTTGAGTTCAGGTATTTGGAAACAGATCCACGCTGGCATCACGAATATGGGCAGATAGAGGATTTAAGCGAATTTGTAATCTGCGTTATGGTATTTATGATTGGGCAAAGAAAGGATATCCATACAAGACGG
>DAOWDZ010000075.1 GCA_030638765.1 Desulfocapsa sp. | reverse complement strand
GAACCTCTTGAAGCTATTGTTGAGCGTCCTGAAATTTTTTCAGCTGCCCTCTATCTTGATGATGGTACTCTTTGGATAAAACAGCAGCGGCAGGAAACAAGGAAAAACGTTCTTCCTCCAGACAAGGCTAAACGGATACTTGCCGCAATAACATCATCAAGACCAGTACGAAAAGAGGCTGACAATACTCTTTGTTATTACGCACCGATAAACGTGACCAATTTTTCTACAATCGATTCAAGGACTGAACTGAAGGAAACAATTGGCCTTGCTCGGATAATTCTCAACAAAGACTACTTTCAGAAACTCACCAAACAACGACTGTTACTTAACAGCGTAAGTTTCATCTGTGCCGCCCTTATTGCCTTGTTAACGGCAATTTTTCTGGCAAAATATCTAGCAACACCTCTTCACAAACTGACCGAAGGAGCTGAACGAATTGCAAAGGGAGACTTAGACAAACCAATTCCAGTGGAAACAACAGGGGAACTCGCAAATCTCACCATTGCATTCAATCGGATGCTCCACTCACTGAAAGAACGTGAACAGCTGATGAGTGAACTGCGGCAGGCCCAGAAAATGGAAGCCATTGGAACTCTGGCAGGTGGCATTGCCCATGATTTCAATAATATTCTTGGCGCAATTTTTGGATATACCCAGTTAAGCATGCTGAAAATAGATAAAGATAGTGATGAGTACAATAACCTTTCCCAGGTTCTTCTCGCCTCCACTCGAGCAAAAGACCTTGTGGCCTCAATACTCACATTTAGTCGCCAGTCTTCCACCGAAAAAAAAGCAATCCCCATTGCTTCGATAGTCAAAGAAGTTTTAAAACTTCTTCGTGCCACAACGCCTGCCGGTATAGAGATACAACAACACATCGATATGGATATGGGAAATGTTAATGCTGACCCAATCCAGATTCATCAAATAGTTATGAATCTCTGCACCAATGCCTTTCATGCCATGGGAAATGAAAATGGTATCCTGAATATTACACTTGAGAAAATAGATATCGATTCAAAAAAAGCAGCTGCAATTGCAGAACTGCTACCTGGAAAATACATTCTTCTTACCCTGTCCGATACTGGACATGGCATGAAAAAAGAATTGATGCAACGTATCTTTGATCCATTTTACACAACCAAAGAGCGCGGCAAAGGAACAGGACTGGGATTATCTGTTGTACACGGGATTATCACCGAAAGTGGTGGAGCCATAAGAGTTGAAAGTAAAATCGACCAGGGGACCACCTTTTTCCTCTACTTCCCGGTGGCAGAACAATCTGATGGAAAAAGCACAGATATCCTTGAAGTACAGCATCATAAAGGTTCAGGTGAAATTTTACTGGTTGATGACGAGATCAGCCTGGTACAGAGTGGTCAAAAAATGCTGGAATATTTTGGCTACACCGTTACATCAATGACAAGCAGTCCCGATGCATATGAGCTCTGCCAGAAACACCCGAAAAAATTTGATATTATTATCAGTGATCAGGCAATGCCCGTAATGCAAGGCACAGAACTTGCCGAAAAAATACTGGCAATTCGACCTGATATTCCATTTATCCTCTGTACTGGTTATAGTGCCAATATCACAGAAGAAAGCATCAAGAAAATTGGTATCCAACAGCTTCTCATGAAACCGCTTTCTCTGGAGAATCTTTCTCAATCATTAGAGAAAATAAAACCACAAGGATGAGGTGTCCATCATCTCCTCCCCTGGAATAAAAACACTACTTATTATCCACCTTCCATTTTCAAAAGAAATTCCAGAAAACTGTTATAGGCTGAGCATGAGTAGTAATCAGCTTTTTTTTATATGACTTGTTGAACATCTATCTTTCGTGAAGGGTGTGAAACTTTTTAACGAACATTGGATTTCCTAAAAAAACCTTCCTCGAATGAGGTATTCAGATTAAAGTGATTCCGTTATAATAAAATTACTAAAATATCTTCCTACATAGCATTATTTGCATACAGAAAAACAGTTGAACTTCAAAAATCAATGTGGTCCCGTAGCTCAGTAGGATAGAGCACTAGATTCCTAATCTAGGTGTCGCGCGTTCGAATCGCGCCGGGATCACCAT
Organism: Desulfocapsa sp.; assembly: GCA_030638765.1. The sequence goes on along the minus strand of DAOWDZ010000075.1, from coordinate 325 downwards.
GCATATCGCTAGCTTAGCTTCTCGCAAGATCGCCACCTCCTTATCAGGGGTGACAATAGGGTGACATCAAGGTGTGTATTCCTCAAAAGTTTTATGATTTTTTTGTCTTTCATATCTTAATCGAGTTGCAATTTTTCTTTAATTCTTGAGGTTACTAACGGATCCCCCTACGGGAAAGTAAAGTATTTGTGGTTCAAGGTTCAGGGGCGATCTATTCAAATATGACTCCGGCAAACGTAACCGCCGATGTTGAATAGACATGCAAAGCCTGAGAAGGTACACAAACGATTAAGATAGCCATATCCAAAGTGCTTTTTTCCATAAT
>DAOWDZ010000172.1 GCA_030638765.1 Desulfocapsa sp. | reverse complement strand
TACCTTCAACACCTTTTACGTAATCAATCCAATCGTCATTCATGTCATCCATACCATTGAGCAGGAATCCATCTTCATCACAGTTGTAGCTGTTTCCGTTGTGTTCTATTGTTGGCATTTTATTCCTCCATAAAATATTGTCTTGTGGCTTTCACCGTTTCTATTTCTTAAGTAATGAGAGCCTAATTACTATAACAAAGAAACTTTGTCAAGTGAATGAGCAATCATTTCCCGGTACCAGAAGATAAATGCATATGGCACAAAACCACACATATCTATCAAATTCCAAGCATACCTGACAAAATGATCATTTTAAATAAAAAAAAATCATCCTACACAATTCATGAACTCATTTTACTATTAGAGGAAGAATCACATTCTGGCAAAATAGGAAGAGCACCAAATAATCCACAAAATGATAGCACATTTTCTCAAAACCGTTTTTTATTGCACTGAATCATCAGAAAAGGTAGATTTTAATAGTTTTAAATGTCTGCATTTTTTATACTGTACAGCTTAAATACTTTGAGGAAGTTCACTTCCACATCAACTCATACTACTCACTAAAAGACACTCACAAACGATTCAACTACAGAGAACTCAACATGCTGCAAATTTTTCGTGACAAATCACAATCGACCTTTATTCAGGCAATCGTCCTCGTTATCGCTCTCGTTTTTATTTTTTGGGGAGTCGGGGCAAATATGATGGATACCCGTGAGGCAGCCATTGTTGTCAACGATGAAGAAATCAGCTTTCAAGATTATCAGCGTGTCTACGACCAGCTTCTCTCCAGCTATCGTCAACAATTTGGTGGATCTGTTCCCGATGAACTCTTAAAAAGCCTTGGTCTCTCCGAACAGGTGAAAGGGCAACTCATTCAACAGGTCCTTCTACGCCAGGGAGCCGCAGAAATGGGACTTCTTGTGTCAACACCGGAAGTTCAGCGAAACATCCAGGAGACAATACAGTTTCAGCAGAACAATTCATTTAATATGGATAAATACAAATCACTCCTGGCTAGCAACCGCCTGACACCTCACAAATACGAAGAATCCCAGAAAGTTGACATGCTCTCAAATAAAGGGATACAGGCCATTGGAAGTTTTGCCACAACCGTTACAGAAGCTGAAATCACAGATCTTTACCAACAAGCCAAAGAAACCGTCAATCTGAATTTTATAAAAATCACCCCTGGCACCTTCACAGATAAAGTCGTTATCGAAGACAGTACCTTGGAAACCTGGTTTGATAAAAACAAAGAGAATTACAAAACTGCCCCCAAAGTTAAATTAAAATTCCTCTCTTTTATGTATGATACCAACTCAACCAACAAAGCTGATGTTTTCAAAAAGGCAAATGATGCCTATGAGGGTATTATTTCTACAGGAAGTCTTCAGGAATACGCTCGCTTGCACCCGGAAACAATTATCAAGCAAACCGATTTCTTTGCCCAATATGCTCCTCCCGAAGGTCTCGATAGTGCTCCCTCTGTTCAGAACAAAGCTTTTTCATTAAAAAACGGGGAACTCAGCTCGCTCATTGAATCTCCGGCTGGATTTTCAATCCTCTTTGCCGAAGCCACTCAATCTCCTAAAATACCAGCATTTGATACAGTAAAAAAAGAAGTTACAGAAGATTACAAAGTTGACCAATCAAAGGTTCTGGCCCTTGAAAAAAGCAACTACCTGCTCACAGCCCTGCAGGATGGAGGCAAACTCCCTGAACTAGCAAAAAAGAATGGCATGGAAAACAAAAATGCCAACCTGTCTCGTGGTTCCATGGATACGGACAATGATTTCCCGCCAAGCCTGCTTGGAGATGTCTTTTTATTAAACAATGACAAACCGCTACCTGAAGAACCAGCAAACGTCGGTGAAGATATCTACCTGTACCAGTTCATTTCACGAACAATTCCTACTGCAGCTACCATGACAGAAGAGGAAAAGGAACAGTATAAAATTCAAATCATGAATGCAAAACAGGAACGTATCATTACCGCCTGGCTTCGACACCAGGAACAGACTGCCGAGATCTTAACGAATAGAAATATTCAATAATTTCTTTTTGCCTCATCAAACTACCCGCCAGGAACTTCTCTACAGGCTCCCGAACATTTGCAGTACGCTCTGTGGAAGTTTCTGACTGTCAACGGACAACACCCACCTCTCTCTTTTTTTTGCTCAACGAAAAACAGACCGACACATCTATTACAGGTACTTATTCTATCAATAATTATTTTCAACAATGGCGCATATTCACCCAAACAAAATGATATCAGTATCTTCTTTCGTTTCTATGGAAGACGTGATATAATGAGTGGTTCTTTCATCCTGGTCGACAGGTTCCTGGTTTATCTCTTTCGAGGGCTAGGCTTTAAAAAATAGCATTACCATACTAATACAACATGCCAGACCCTAGCAGCGATGCACTCCAGAGTTACGAAAAACTCACCCCTTTTGAGCAAACCCTCCTACAATTCCAATCCATCGTTTACGAACCTGCTCACACAACACTCATTGTCAACTGCCTCCGTAAACTTGATATTCGCAGCCCTAGAGGTAACAGACCGACAGCCGCCAATTTAAATCATTATTTTACCAAATTTCAGGATGCCGGGCTAATTACAGCTGAACGACAATGTTCTCCTCATATCGTGGAGATCCTGAGTCGTATCGCGGTCAAGGATGGTACTTTCAACACATACGCAAAAGTAATCCGTAAAGAGGCGCCTGTCTCCTATTACTATGGCAAATGGACAACCCGTTGTTGGCGTGCCATGCGGGAAATGCGAATTGGTATCTACACCCAGGACTTCGATATCATAGACGACGCACTTGAGTTCCTCTCTGGACAATGCCGGGAGATACTCTCGCCTTTACCGCCCACCGTTCATGTGACAACAGGGCCCTTTGACCCGACCTGGTTCAGGAGCCTGGCACCTTCATTTCAATTCTTTTTACTCAACGATATTCTGCGTTACGAGCAGTCAACACTGAACAGTTATCCTGAAATACTCACATATTTGCAGGAAGAGACTGGCCTTGAAGATCTGAGCCAAGATGAAAAACTTCCCTTTCAACGCATTCTTTTCAATCAATATGTGTTTAGAGGAAGACTTGCTGAAGCAAAAACTCTGGTGCAAGAGAACAGCGAAAGCTTCATGGGAACAGGTGCTGCCGGAACACTTGCTTTTCTCTCTGGAAACTCGGAACTTACCACAAAACTCTTTGAAGAGGACCTCAACTTCCTCCGTGACCTCACTGGCACTGAAAAAGCAGCCTTTTTTGGCCCCACCGGTCTTTTTCATGCATTGGCCACCCTGCAGAACAACCAGACAGACCAGGAACAAAAAGTTGCTCATCAAATCGGTATAGCACTGTCACTTTTCAATAAAAGCGTCGAAGAAAAAGCATATCAGGTTAGTGCAACCGTCCTGCAGGTACGCAACAGCACAGCACTTCCAGGTGAAGAAATAAGCTTTCACAAAGACGACGAACCACATAGTTTCACCGTCTTACTCACCGCTCTCTCGCAATACTGGCTCAATTCAAGCTTACAGCCAGAAGTCAAACGACGTGTTGTAAGCCTTTACCAACATGCTCT
>DAOWDZ010000128.1 GCA_030638765.1 Desulfocapsa sp. | reverse complement strand
GGTTGATATCGACGAGTAATTTACAAAAGAACATGACTACAATGCCTTTTCATAATACTTATTATGGGAAGGCATTTTTTTTGTAAAAAGAATTGCAGTATTGCAATTGATCTTCGTACCTGGCTATGTTCTTGCTTCCTTTGCTATGCTAATATTTATGTTTTTCTACGTTGTTATTTACCTTACCGGAACTAACGTTTTTTATCTCTTTCATGCAACACTGCTTTTAAAGGTAGCTCATAGCGTCGGTCAGAATCATCATGCTTTTCATAAAAATAATGTCTCGACCTGTTAGTCGTTTTTGTACTGAAATCATACAAAGTACGACGGTATTCATGAGCACAATTTGAAGCTACAGCTTTTGCTATAGTCATCGCATCACTTTTGTTGTCGTCTAGTATTGAAGCATAAAGCCCTACACAGTTTATATAGCTTCTCGTAGCAGCTTCTTTTTGTGTTTTTTGTTCCATGGACAACGTACTTCTCTGACCGCTACAACTTGAGATAACAAAAGAAATGGCCAATACATAAATCACCGAAATGATAGATTTTGTCATGATTTAATCCGCATTTGTTTTGAGTGTTAAGTACTTTGCCGTCACTTTTGTAATTAAGGTGTTAAAATGTGCTCTCGGCAGTAGTATTTAACATGACTAACATTGTCTTTTGATCTATAATTTGTGCTTCAGCAAGGTGGGTACAATTGGGACTCGTTTTTGTTGTCTTGGGTCAAAACAGTGAAACAAGAAATAGCTTGTGGTGAAAAACTCAACGGAACGTATGGTACCGAATCCTGAAGATACCACGAGAGTCCTGGCGGCGCGTGTTGTAACTATAAAAAGAGTAGTAATTGGAGCCGACAAGCAGGATCGAACTGCTGGCCTACGCTTTACGAGAGCGTCGCTCTACCAACTGAGCTATGTCGGCTGTCTTTGGATTGAAAAAGACAAATAATGTTGTATTTTCATGGCCTGTATAGCAAGGTAGGTAGTCAAAGTCAAATATATTCCATTTTCTGTACATTGCAGTTAGTCACCCTTATGCGATACATTTATTTTCTAATACTTTTTAGTTTTATTTTGACTTCGTGCTCAGAAGAGCCAAAAGAACAGAAGGTTGATGAATATTCACCTGCTTCTTCAACAAGTCCCTCATCTTTAAAGAAAGGGTGCAAGTCATGCCATAGTATGACTCTCGACAAAAATCATTCATTCGACTGTAGCGTCTGCCATGCCGGATCTAATAATTTTGCTTCCGCCGAATCAGCCCATGAAAACTTAATCTCAAGCCCCTCCCATCCGGATAACATGATGAAAAGTTGTGGGAAATGTCACCCAAAACAGATTGAAAACGCCTCACATTCTGCACATTTTACTTTAAAAAATAAAGTTAACGCTCTCCGAACAGCATTTGGCGCTAAAACATCTATTGAAAGCCTTATCGACGTCCCGATAACTGACCTCATTCAAAAACCGCTTGATCTCGCTGACGACCTGCTAAGAAGACGCTGCCTTCGCTGTCATCCATTCTTTTCAGGAGACAGATATCCAGCCGTAGTTCGTGGCACTGGGTGTGCCAGTTGCCATCTCGAGTTTTATGAAGGGAAACTCGTTTCACATTCATTCTTTAAAACACCAGGTGATGATAACTGTCTGCAATGTCATTATGGAAATTGGGTGGGCGCTGATTATTATGGGCGCTACGAACATGACATGAATGATGAGTACCGAACTCCCTACACAACCCGTTACGATTATTTTCGTCCATTTGGCATGGAATTCCACCAACTTTCAGCTGATATACATCAACAAAAAGGCATGATCTGTGTCGATTGCCATGATGGAAAAGAACTCATGGCTGAAGGGAATTCAAAAATATCCTGTGAGGATTGTCATTCCCAGGAAAAAATGATCAGACAAATACCTTTAGAAAACATTTCTTTAACTGATAAAAAAGATACGTATACACTTCTTTCAGCTGGTGACGGAAAACAACACGTAATTCCCTTTACGAAACACCCAGCCCATATTAAGTACGGCAAAAAGGTTAATTGCCAGGTTTGCCATGCCCAATGGTCTTTTAATGACAAGGGAACCCATTTAATGAGAAACGATCTCGATGAGTACGATGATTTCGAAAGGTTATCTGTACAGGGAAGCTTTGAGGTTGAGCATATTATCACAAACAATCTTGATTTTGATAAAGAGGAAATGGATCATTCAATGACAGACAAAATTCTTGGCGATTCTAAAACAGGTCTCTGGTATAAAGGCTACGAAACCAGACGCTGGGAAACTGTACCCATTGGACGTGATAATGAAGGTCGACTACAGGTAATGAGACCTTTACTCGATATTTCTCTTTCCTGGGTAGACGAAGACGGAACTGTACAATTTGATAGCATTAAAAGTAAAGCTCCAAATAATGGCTATACACCGTATGTTCCTCACACAACTGGAAAGGCTGGTCTTTTTTACAGAGACAGAATTGAAAACTTTTTAAAACTGGAACGAACTTCAAATCAATAAAATGACATCTTTTCCTCTTATGTATCCGAAACGCGTACAATCATCTTTTGTTTATATTTCAATTTTTTGTTTTATTTGTACCACGTTTCTTTTTGCAGGAAGCAGTCAGGCAACAAAACAAAAAAGAATTCCTGCTACTCAAAAGCCCTATGTTATAAAGAATCGACTCTATTCTCCCCTGCCCTCAGCAACGGGTTATGAGGAATTTGGTGTTGCGTCCTGGTATGGCAAAGATTTTCATGGCCGAACTACCTCCAATGGTGAAAAATACGATATGTACGATATCACTGCGGCCCATAAATTACTCCCCATGCACACAATGCTTCTCGTTCAAAATCTGGATAATGGAAAGGAAATAATTGTACGGGTGAATGATCGAGGACCCTTTATTCAAGGAAGGATAGTTGATTTAAGCTATGGCGCTGCCAGGAAAATTGCCCTTGTGAAATCAGGAACAGCAAAAGTCAAGGTAACGGCACTTGGTGAATTACGAAAAAACACTGACGGAAAAGGGCGTTTTAAAGATCATGCCGACCTGCGTTCCGGAGAATATTATGTGCAGATTGGCGCCTTCACACAAAAATATAATGGCATTGCACTTCAGACAAAATTTCTTAATGCAGGACACCGTACGGTAATTAAAGAAGCAACTGTGAATGGAAGGCTTTTCTATCGTGTTCAGGTTTTTGTTGGCAGAACTCTAAATAGTGCTCGCAGAAGTGAACAGACGTTGATCAAAAAAGGTTACAGAGGTGCCTTTGTTCTTGCCAGATAATCCTGAAGTTACATGCACTATCTAAAATCGGTTTGTCGAACGACACGTACAAATGCATCAATCAATCGATGGTTTTTAATCCCAGGCTCAATCTCGACCCCTGAGTTAACATCTATCCCAAATGGTGAGATATTCACAATCGCCTCCTGAACATTTTCAGGAGTAAGTCCACCTGCAAGAATTAGAGGTCGCTGCAGATCGAGTTGTTCTATAATGCTCCAGTCAAAGCTGTTCCCCGTTCCTCCAGCATTACCCTTCTCGTAAGTGTCAAGCAGATAGCCATGAACACGATCGCCATAGGGGGTGAAATCTTCTTTTTTACTTTCAGGTCCGACCCGGAATGCTTTAATTACATGGCAGGGAGCTGCAAACCTTTCAACTCGTTCACAATATTTAGGATCCTCTTTACCGTGAAGTTGTGCATGCGAAAGTCCGCAGTATTCTACTATTTCTTCAACTTCTTTTCTGTCACGGTTAACAAAGACACCAACACTGTCGACAAATGGGGGGAGTTTAGAGACCACTGCACGGACAAAATCAGGCAACACATTACGGGGACTTTTTTCGTAAAAGATAAAACCAAGGGCGTCAAATCCAGCATTTACACCAGCTTCAACATCTTCTTCTCTGGTCATGCCGCACATTTTCATTCGTGTTCGGGGGTGCATTACCTATCCTTAATTTCCTCTTAAACCTTGAAGGCTGTTCCCACCATTTTCGCCACGCATCAATGATTCACCAATGAGCGCAGCGCACACGCCTGCTTTTTGAAGTCTTGTGATATCTTCGGCAGTTTTCAAACCAGATTCACCTACCACGGCGATGTCATCAGGAATCATCTCTTTTAACCTGAAGGTAGTCTCTGTATTCATTGAAAAATCTTTAAGGTTACGATTGTTTATACCAATAAGGTTGGCTGGTGTAGAAAGAACAGTGTTGAGTTCTGTTTCGTCGTGTACTTCAACCAGACAATCAATGGAATATTCTTTGGCTTGGGATAGAAAATCTTTAAGTTGATAAACATCAAGAATCGATGCCATAAGGAGTATAGCATCAGCACCGCAAATGCGAGCTTCTTCAATTTGAAGAGGGTCAATTATAAATTCTTTTCTTAAAATTGGTAGCTCTACTGATTCTCTTGCCTGAAGAAGATACAAAAGTGATCCCTGAAAAAAATCAACATCTGTCAGTACAGATATGGCCTGAGCACCATTTTTCTCGTAATTTTGGGCAATAACGACGGGGTCAAAGTCAGGACAGATAAGTCCTTTTGAAGGAGATGCTTTTTTAGCTTCAGCAATAATCGCAACACCATTATAGTCGAGTAAGGCTTGACGAAATCCCCTTGGAGGAGCAATTATTGCTTCGGAATATGATGACGGAATATGAACGCCATTCTTTCTAAGAAGTTCCACTTCTTCTTCTTTTTTAGCAACTATGGTATCAAGTATGTGCGCCATAACAGTTCTTTAAATGGTTAATATGATGTTATTCAGAATGTGCTATTTATTACTGAAACTTACAAGCTGCTCAAGTTTAGCTATGGCTTTTCCAGAATCAATAACCTCAGCAGCAATATTGACACCTGATTGCAAATCGTCACTTATGCCAGCTGCCATAAGTGCCGCTCCAGCATTTAAAAGAACCATATCCCTTTTCGCACTTTTTTCACCATTTAGAACTGATCTCATCTGACTTGCAGATTCTTCAGCATCCACCCCGCCCTGTAAATCTTCTATCTTTGCAGTTTGCAATCCGACATCCATGGGATTCACAGAGTATGTCGTCACCTTACCGTTATTCAGCTCGGAAACTTTGGTGCTTCCTGTAACAGTTAATTCATCAAGATTTCCTTCTCCATGAACAACAAGCGCCCGTTTAGAACCAAGCTTAGAAAGTACTTCAGCCAAAGGTTCAGTCAGGCTAGAATCAAAGACTCCAAGAATCTGGACATTGGCTCCAGCTGGATTTGTTAAAGGCCCGAGGATGTTAAATATAGTGCGAATCCCCATCTCTTTGCGAGGGCCGATGGCGTATTTCATGGCTCCGTGTAATGCAGGTGCAAAAAGGAACCCGATACCAACTTCTCGAATACATGCACCAATCTTAGCTGAACTTATATCCAATGCAACGCCCGCCGCTTCAAGGACATCTGCACTGCCACAGTTGCTGGACACTGAACGGTTACCATGTTTAGCCACAGGAACACCGGCCCCGGCAACAACAAATGCTGTGGTGGTGGATACGTTAAATGTTCCCGAACCATCGCCTCCGGTTCCACATGTATCAACGAGAATTTCACCACCACTTACATCAACTCCGGATGTAATGGTAGTGGCTTTTTCACGCATAACGCGAACGGCCCCAGTGATTTCCTGTACTGTTTCACCCTTCATTCGTAATGCAGTGATAAATGAACCAATTTGAGCATCAGTTGCATCTCCGCTCATGATCTCGTTCATAACGTCGATCATTTCATCTTCGCTAAGATCTTCACTCAGAACTACTCGATTTATTGCTTCTTTAATATTCATTATGATTTTTTTCCGTCATGAAATTCTTGAGAAGAGTTACACCGTCTGGTGTCATGATTGATTCAGGGTGGAATTGAACTCCCTCTACATCCATCTCTTCGTGACGCAGTCCCATTATTTCACCTTCCTGTGTCCAGGCACTGACTTCAAGGCAGTCAGGAACAGTATCTTTGTCAACGATTAGTGAATGGTATCGCATTCCTTCAAAGGGGTTAGGGAGACCTTCAAAAACGCCATTATTGTCATGAAACACAGGCGATGTTTTCCCATGCATTATACGTGATGCACGAATAACCTTAGCACCAAAGGCTTCAGCAATTGATTGATGACCGAGACAAACACCGAGGATTGGTATTTTCCCTTTAAAATAGTTAATGGTATCAATGGATATTCCAGCAAGCTCTGGTGTGCGGGGGCCAGGAGAAATAAGGATGCGATCCGGGTTGAGTGCTGCTACTTCTCTTACTTCGATTTTATCGTTTCGAAAAACACGAATGTCAGCAACATCCTGATCAAGGAGAGCATTAGCAGCAATAGTCTGGACAATATTATAGGTGAACGAATCGTAATTATCTATAATGACAAGCATGGCTAAAACCCCTTCTCTGCAAGTTCAACTGCTCGTCGCAAGCCCATTGATTTATTGATGGTTTCTTCATACTCTTTCTCGGGATCTGAATCAAAAACAACCCCTGCTCCGGCCTGAACCCACAGGTCATCGCCTTGCATAACAAAAGTCCGAATAGTAATACAAAAGTCCATATTGCCGGAAAACCCGAAATATCCTACTGCACCAGCATATGGCCCACGACGTTCGGGTTCAAGTTCATCTATTATCTCCATGGCGCGGATTTTTGGTGCTCCACTGACTGTACCAGCGGGAAAGCATGCCTTCATCACATCAAACTGATCTTTTCCATCAGCTATTATTCCAGTTACTCCTGAGACGATATGCATCACATGACTATAGCGCTCAACGACGAGCAGGTCAGTTACTGCAACGCTACCACCTTTGGCGACTCTACCCACATCATTTCGACCCAGATCTACAAGCATTAAATGTTCGGCACGTTCCTTGGGGTCAGCAAGTAACTCTTTTTCAAGAGCAAGGTCTTCTTCTTTTGTTTTGCCACGTATTCGGGTTCCAGCTATTGGCCGCAATTCAATGGCATCATCTTCTTTACGAACAAGAATTTCTGGCGATGATCCAATCTGAACAAGATCACCAAGTTTTAGAAAGAAGAGATATGGACTTGGGTTGATATGACGCAAAGCACGATACAAATCAAGTGCATTAAGATCTGTTTTGGTGTGGAATTTTTGAGATACAACGACCTGGATAATATCACCGGATTTGATATATTCTCGCGCTTTTTCAACCATTGCACAGAATTCTGTTTTTTCCATATTGGAAACAAAATCATGTCCGGTCTGACTACCCTCAACACTTGAACCAAGAAAGGAAACAGGAACAGGGCCACGTAGCAGATCAATTACTGAATCAATTCTAGCAATAGCATCGTCGTATAAGTTGCGATTATCAATATTGTTATCTTTGGCGACCCAGCAGATAACTGTAACAGTCTGTTTGAAGCTATCATGTACTAAAACAATCCTCGGAACCATAAAAGAGGAGTCTGGAAAATCAAGTTCCTCCTTCTCACAGGGCAGTTCCTCCATAAAACGAACCATGTCATAGCCGATAAAGCCAACGGCCCCACCACTAAAACGCGGTAAATCTTCGTTTTCAGCAGCTTTTAAACTTTCGAGAAGGCATTGCAGGGATTCGAGAGGGTTGCTTTTAGAGAGTATGTCTTCCGCAATGTCGCCGGCAAATGATTCTATATCAATTTGCGATCCTTTTGAGGAGAAAGTAAGAAGAGGATCATACCCTATAAAAGAATAGCGTCCCCATTTTTCTCCGCCTTCCATGCTTTCAAACAAAAAGATATGCTTCTCTTCGCCTGCTATTTTTGCAAATAGGGTAAGTGGAGTGTCAAGATCTGAAATTATTTTGCGATAAACAGGAACTAGCCCTGCTGATTCCATAGTGGTGCAAAAGTTCTGGTATTTGGGTAGGTGTGTACTTATTGGCATGATATGAACTGATAAAGGTTAATATCGCATAGAGTTAAGACTTGTTGGCAATGATTCCAAAAAAAACATCATACCATACAATAGAAAAAAGGCCATAAAGTCACCTGACTTTATGGCCTTCACGTTACAGTACACACAACTCCTAAAAGCAGTGTGTTAAAAATTCGTTATCAGGCAGCAACCTGCATTTTATTAACACGCTTAGTAAGACGTGAAACTTTTCTAGAAGCATTCTTCTTATGGATGGTACCTTTAGATGCAGTTTTAGCAATAAGTGGAACAGCAACCTTAAGTGCTGTTTGAGCATCTTCCTGAGAACCAGCTTCAATGGCAGTATCAACAGTTTTAATTGCATTCCTCATGCGAGTTCTGTTCGCTCGGTTACGCAGACGGCGTATTATTGATTGACGATTACGTTTTTCAGCGGATTTATGATTAGCCACAAATGTCTCCTGTAATAATATCTGATATATTAACAACCGGCTTAAACCGCCGGGATTTCATTGTTTAAGTAACAAGCCAAAATAATTGGATAGTTAAACATGTTACATGTAATATGTGAGCACAGCAAAGTCAACAAAAAAGGCATATTGGCCTGAAAAGGGACACATCCGAAGTTTCTATTTGACATGCTGTGACATGAAGAGCTAACCTAATGAAGGATGTTGTATTTGATATTTTATACACTATTGGTTGACATATGGCTTTTCCAAAGGCAATTTTTAAAGTTTGTGAAGTAAAAGACTGTCCCCTGTATTCGTTTGGAGATCTGTTTGCCCTTACGGGCATTACAATTTCCATGTCCTCTAAAGAAGAGAACACCTTTGTTAATACCACAATAATACATTCCCCTCTCAATAAAGACAAATGTAAAATACTCAATAGTGATCTCACAAGAGTTATTATCCAGTACGAACGTGCTGACAAAATCCCGGTTTGTATGATCAGTTGCAGCGGTTGTATCGGATCGATTCGACTTGAATATGCCAAGGTGAATTCATTAACCGGTGAAAATCAGAATCCTGATCAAACACCTGAATTGGAATCAATG
>DAOWDZ010000109.1 GCA_030638765.1 Desulfocapsa sp. | reverse complement strand
GAAAATCAAACTCACTATGATATTATTATAGCTGCTGATGTTTTTGCATATATGGGAGATCTTGAAAACTTATTTTTCCAATGTGCCGTTAACTCAGAAGAGAAGGGACTATTTCTTTTTTCAGTGGAAGAATCACAAGGTGAAGGATTTAAACTTAAAACAACTGTTCGTTTTGGTCATTCCCAGGGGTATATCAAGAGATTATGTAAAAAAACTGGATGGAAAGTTCTTACAAATACATTTACAAAGCTACGCAAGGATAAGGATGAGTGGATTAAAGGCTCTCTTTTTATTTTACAAAAAGCTTAGGAAATCGATTCACCAAAAACACCCTAAAAAAAGCCGCTGCGTTGAACAAACCAGCAGATCCCAAGACCGGTCAACATTGAAAAAGGGCCTAACATTCGAAGATGTTCCGCTTTCATCTCACTAATTTTTTTTAACCATTCACGCATGGATTCTGGAGATGCTACATAGGGAATGCCTTCAACTATTAAAACCATACCAACCAACAGCAGTAATATTTTCATAATTATTTTACTTTTATTATTAAGATGTTATACATGTGGCCACCTTCCAACACGATCTAGATTGCTTGCAATTTCATGAAACACTTACTAATATAATTACAATTTTACGTAACCTTAATGAAAAACAACCACAGTTAAAAATATGAGCGACCAAAAAAAATCAAAGTATAGTGAGGCAGGGGTAGATATTGACAAGGGCAATGCATTCGTCCATGGAATTAAAGATATTGTCAAATCAACTCACCAGCGTGGTGTATTAAATGATATCGGTGGTTTTTCAAGTCTTTTTGCCATTGATACCAATACATACAAACAACCTGTTCTTGTGACATCCACCGATGGTGTAGGAACTAAACTTGATATCGCCAAACGATGCAACAAACATGATACCATTGGTATTGACCTTGTTGCAATGTGTGTCAATGACATTATCGTCGGCGGGGCTAAACCTCTCTGTTTTCTCGACTACTATTCAATGGGTAAACTTGAGCTTGAAGTTGCCACTGAGGTCATAAAAGGCATTGCTGAAGGTTGTATTCAATCCCAATGTTCCCTTGTTGGTGGCGAAACAGCAGAGATGCCAGGTCTATACGCATCGGGAGATTATGATCTAGCCGGTTTTGTTGTGGGCATCGGAGATCGTGACAAACTGATTGATGGCTCTGAAATAAGGGTTGGTAATAAAATTATCGGGCTTCAATCATCAGGACTTCACTCCAACGGATTCTCTCTTGTTCGTAAAATCTGTTTCAGTGACAATGATTTCAATGTTGAGCAACACTTTGATGAACTTGGCTGTACTTTGGGAGAAGAACTTCTCAAACCTACCAAAATATACGTTCAATCCGTACTTGCTGTTCTCAAAAATTTCAAATTAAACGGAATTGTTCACAATACTGGAGGAGGTTTTATTGATAATATTCCTCGTATCCTGCCAGACGGTTGCAAGGCGAATATTAATTGCAATCGCTGGACAGTACCTCCTATTTTTGATTTTCTTGCTAAAAATGGTGACGTACCAAGAAATGAAATGTATCGCACCTTTAACATGGGAATTGGCTTAATGGTGGCGGTTGATGATGCAAACGTGGAGGAGGTTCTCCTCAGATTTAAAGCCCATGGCGAAGAGGCATCTGTTATTGGCGAGATAACCGCTTTGAAAGACGGCGAAGAACAGGTAAATCTTATTTTTGAGCGACGCAAGGATGAAAGATAGTCTCTAACAACTTCCATCATTTCAAATGAGTACTTCGATGAAATGATGGGAGTTTATCTCGATTCACAAAAAGATTTTATTCAATTTTACTCATCCCACTCCACAGTCACTAGTTCCACCTTGAATCTTATCCAAAGCATGAGCAAGAGCAGGTATTAAAACAGCAATATTCTCACGAGCTGCTTTTTCACTTCCGGGAAGATTAATAATCAACGACCTGCCACGTATGCCAGCCCTTCCTCTTGAAAGTACCGCGTTGGGAGTTTTCTTCAGGCTTTCAGCGCGCATGGCCTCTGCCATTCCAGGAATTTCCTTTTCTATGACATCAGCCATTGCTTCCGGTGTTACATCGGTTGGGGCAACACCTGTTCCACCTGTGGTTATAACAAGGTCGATCTTTTTGTCATCCACCCAGGACTGAAGTGTTTCAACAATTCCCTGCACGTTATCAGGGATTACAGCATAGGCCTTCTGCTGATACCCTAAATCGTTAAAAGTCTTCAGTAGATATGGGCCACTGGTATCTTCCCGCTCACCACGAGATCCCTTGTCACTCATGGTGAGAACAGCAAATGTAAATCTGGCTGTATCAATTTTCATAGTATTTTTATGCTATGCTTCCTTGGAAGCAGCTACAATTTTATCAGCAATCATAGCTGGAACTTCTTCATAGTGAGAAAAGCTTATCTTAAACTTGCCAAGGCCACCTGTCATTGCCGTCAGATCCACGGCATACATGAGCACTTCGGACTGAGGAACCTTAGCATTGATAATCTCTTTACCAAGCTCAGCATCCATTCCCATAACTTTACCACGTCTGGAGTTCAAATCACCCATGACATCACCGACATGATCCTTACCGACTATGATGGTCATATCCATATAGGGTTCGAGCAGGATAAGTCCGGCCTCCTGGGCACCTTTTTTAAAGGCGAGTGAACCGGCAATTTTAAAAGCCATTTCAGATGAATCAACATTATGAAAGGAGCCGTCTATGAGGCTGACTTTTATATCAACCACAGGGTATCCAGCCATTACACCCTTCTCCATGGCTTCGACAATGCCCTTTTCAACTGCAGGCCGATACTGTTGCGGAATGACACCACCAACGATTTTATCTTCAAACTCAAAGCCCTGACCATTATTAGGGCTGATAATCACTGTACAGTCACCAAACTGACCACGACCACCACTTTGCTTTTTATGTTTACCCTGTACAGTTGCAGAGCCTTTGATCGTTTCTTTATAGGGAACCTTTGGCAGGGAAAGTTCCATTTCCACACCAAATTTTCGTTTAATACGGGCTCCGACAACATCAAGATGAACCTTTCCAACACCTGAAAAGAGAACTTCTCCAGTTTGAGCCTCCCTTGAAAGCCTGAGGGTAAGATCTTCATCAAGCATTCTTGTAATGGAGGAAAAAAGCTTTTCTTCATCACCTTTACTGGCTCTAATAGCATAGGAGATAACAGGTTCCACAACATCAAGATCGTCATAGCTTATTGGAGCAGAGGCATCACAGAGGGTATCCCCTGTGGTTGTATCCTTGAGCTTTGCCACCGCCACAATCATACCGGGGCCAGCACTGTCAACTGGTCTCTGTTCCTTACCTTCAGGAATAAAGAGTTGTCCGAAACGCTCATCGGTTTCTTTTTTGCTATTATAAAATGTATCTCCTGAAAGAGTTCCCGAATTAATTCTAAAGATGGTTAAACGACCGGCATAGGGGTCGGCCATGGTTTTAAACACCTGAGCAGAGAACTTCTCGTCTGCTGTTGCCTGACG
>DAOWDZ010000074.1 GCA_030638765.1 Desulfocapsa sp. | reverse complement strand
CGATTAAATGTTTTTGGAGTTGCCGCTTCCACCCAATCAATTTTATCTTTGGCATTGGGAAGGTAGCGCTCTAAGTCAAGAAGAGTTCGTTCAATGAGTGAATCTTTCTCTTTTGCATACTCGTCATCGGTGAAGTTTTTCCAATCATCAAAGTTGGAATTCATTGAAGCAACGATGGTGTAACGGTTGTGCCCTGGTCTTGTTTTTGGATAATAGACAGAAAATGTTTTAGATTTAGTTTTAAAGTCAAGAAGTTCGGAAGAATCAAATTCTTCAGCGGTGGATGTGAAAATAAGATCACCAATAGTGTCAATTGTTTCATCTTTTTTTATACCCATATAGACCTGACATGACGAATTGTTAACGCGTATTTTGTCAGCTTTATGGAGGAATTCATCGGAGAACACATCTCTGTCAGTGAGATTATAGATGGTATTGGTAATACCGGAATTGGAGACAACCGCACCAGTTTCAATCATTCGACCGTTACATTCAACGCCCCTGACAATATTTTTTTCTACTACAATACGATCAACCTTTGCGTTGGTACAAATGGTTACACCATTTTTTTCAAGCTCCGTTGTCATCATACCTATGAGTTTATCAGTTCCACCTTCAAAGGTAAAAACACCCTTGTTCATAAAGTTGGAAAATACAATTCCGTAGGTGATTGCAGGATCATCAAGAGTGGAACCATTTGCGTAGGTAATGGGTTCCATGAGAAGTCTGTGAACATCACTTCGACCTGGGAAAAACTCATCGAACAGTTCTCTGGTCGTCATGGTCTGATCATCATAAAAGTTCATTCCGGCAACACGTGAGAAAAATGAATCTATGGTAGCTTGTGGAATTTTGAACTGTTTATTGAGTTTTTCTGTAAAATCAAGTCGATCAAATGTTGTCTTTAAGTGAAACTGAGGATTATCAAAAATGATATCCTTCAGCTGCACTATGGAATTCATTATTTCCTTATTCCAGTATTTTCTGCATGTTTTCACCATTCCATAAGGAAAACCATGGAGTGAAACATCGAAGATATGTCCTTTGCGTTTAAACCAGGTGGCAAGACCACCGAGCTGGCTATGGTGCTCAAGCAGCAGAACCTTATATCCGCAATAGGCCAGTCGATTAGCAGATGTGAGTCCGCCAAGGCCAGAACCTATAATTACAACATCATATTTGTCAGAAGCTTGCGAGAAAGAAACGGGCATAATAGAGGCAATGAGTATTTGAGTTTGATCTGAATTTTTTAGAGGCGTGGCAGGATGTGTTGATTAATAATTGATACCCCGCTCAACATTGAGCCTACGATACCGAGAAATCCCTGGTCTGTTCCTGCTAAATAGAGGTTGTCGTAACCAATGTCACCGTCTTTTATTTTGATGGGGTTGCCGTAAATAGCACCCTTCTTTTTAGAAGTAAAGTGTTCAATCGTTATGGGTGTGAAAGTATCACGATATACTATATTTTCAGCAAAATTACCAAGAATTTTCTCAGCAACCTGCAGGGACGAGATAGCGGTATTTTCTTTGGTGGCTTTGTATGAAGAGCCAGCAGCTTTTAGTGACTTCCACTGGTCATAACGTGCTAGATGTGTCGTTCTCACTTCTTTGAATGGAGACGGAGGGAGTTTTTGGAAATTCTGTGGCATACAGATGACACCGGAATTAAAATCAACTGCATCAACTGGTTGTTGGTAAGAAAATGATTCAGCACTATTGTAAAATATAATGGTGCGATCATGACAAAGAGGTAGCCTTGTATCGGGTTTTATCTCAAAAATTGTTTCAATAAATCCTAATCTTGTTTTGGATTCAAGATTTGATCTACTTCCAAGAAGTGAAAATGTCTCCTCTGATCCAATGGTTGAGAGAAGGTAATCACAGGTAATTTCTTCACCATTGTCAAGAATTACCCCCTGTACTTTGTTGTTTGAGTGAATGATTTTTGAAACGCCGGATTTTGTTCGTATTTTTCCACCGTGCTCTTTGTAATGATTCAGTAAAAGATCAAGGAAATCCTTAATGGTGCCCCCTGGCCGGAACATTCCTTCCTGGAAAATTGCCCTGAACATAATTACAAATTGGCCTAGATCCATATCGTTTTCAAGAGAAGACCCATAATACATTAGAGGGCAGAGGAGCATGTCTGTTAAAAGTGAATTCTGAAGATGTTCCTGGATGATTTTTTTTGCAGATATAAACGGAACTGGTTTGAACGGGTCATAATCGTGTATGAGTAATAACAATTTTCTAAAGCCATCGTGACTTATCGGAAACTTTTGAAGAATTTCATTATCCAAAAGGGAAAAATCATTGGAAAAGAGCAGGGATTCCTGGTCGAGAAAACGTACTTCACTTTGATTTTGCTGATGCAGTTCAAGCTCATTACGTTTGATCTTTAACTGTCTGAGCAGACGATTTAAGGGAGCGTTTTTTTCCTTTGGTGGCGCATAATTGGTAATGGCATGTAAACCAGTTTCAAAAAGTCTGTTATTTCTGTAATAATAGGAGTTGAGGCCTCCTATGCGAGAGTGTTTTTCAAGGAGTAGAACATTGGGAATAAAACGGGCAAAACGTAGAGCGGCGGCAAGTCCTGATAGACCGCCACCGATAATTAGCAGGGGGACATGCACTATTTATGCGTCGGCAAGGAGTGGCTCAAGGTAATTAACACAGGAATCAAGTGTTGCGAGTTCAGGATAATCTTCTTCAGGGATTTGAAGTTTGTGACGTTTGCGGAGTTCCATCACAATATCAAGAAAATCCATGGAATCTAGATCAAGTTGATCCCGTAAAGGTTTATCTGATTGGAGTGTGTCAAAATCTGCATCTTCGTCAATATCTTCTATAATTTCAAGAATAAGATTCTTAATTGCATCACGTGTCATGTATCTATCTCCGGCCGCGGCCTGTCTATATCGAAAAAAGTCAAAATCAAATTATAATTGTTTAGGCAAATTTGGCAATATACCACACCAGGAGGAATTTTTTATAACTATTTTTTTAAAGTTGCATTTATTTTGCAACATACTGATTATTTATATTTTTTAACAATGATAACTGAGTTTATACCAACCATTCCAAATGAATTGTTGAGAATTGTATCCACCGAATCAAGCTTCACTGCCTTATCAATAACCATGTTATTGAGTTTGCATTCAGGATCTAAATCCTTACAGTTAATGGTCGGGTGGACAAGATTATCTTCAAATGCAGGAAGATTACCGGCAAGTTCAAGGACTCCGGCAGCTCCCATGGCATGTCCTATGATGGATTTAGTGTTATTAATATAGGTGTTAGGGGCCTCACCAAATAGTTGCCGGATAGCTTTACATTCTTCAATATCACCCTGTTTAGTACCCGTGGCGTGAGTGTTGATAATGTCAATATCTTCGGGTTTAAGTCCTGCTCTGTCCATTGCTAGCTGCATGCATTCAGCCTGTCTCTCGGAGAAGGGAAGGACGTAATCACGGGCATCAGAATTCATGCCGTAACCAACTATTTCAGCATAAATTTTGGCACCTCTTTCCAAGGCACTCTCAAGACGTTCGAGGACATAAATACAGGCACCTTCGGAAACAACGATGCCATCACGAGAGGTGTCAAAAGGACGACATGCTGCTCTTGGATCTTCGGGGGAGCCAAGTGCACCCTGTGCCTGAAAACTGGCAAAAATACCAAACGATCCTGTTGAGTCAGAAATTCCACCAGCCAGAGCCATATCGACTTCATTAAGGCGCATCATCTGAACGCCTTGAATAAGAGATGCATTTCCCGCAGCACAGGCAGCACCAATGGAGTAGTGAGGGCCGGTGATGCCGAGATTCATAGTGATCTCACCGGCTGGATTGTTTAACACAGTGCGAGGATTATGATGATGAGTCCAGTAGTCAACGTTATACCCGTATTGGCTAATGTTGTAGACTTCATTTTCAGTTTCCACTGTACCATGTTCCGTAAGGCCGACATAAACACCAATCCGAGAACGTTTGTAGTGGTCAATACTAAGTTTCGCATCAGCTAAGGCCTCATTGGCACAGTATACTGAGAGGCATCCAGCACGGGTTCCACGTTTGTTTTCTTTTTTCTTTCTGTATTTTGTTTCGGGGAAATCGCAAATACCAGCAGGCGCTTTGCCGAAATAACGGAGATCTATATCCTTGATCTCACTGACGCCGGCTAATAATTTTTCTCTATATGTTTTAAGATTGTCAGCATTTGGAGCTGCAAGTCCTACACCTGTTATAACAATTCTTGGTTGTTGTGCTTCCATGATGGCCGATTGACTGATGTTGAATGGCTGATTATAATGCAATTTGTGCAGATATTTAACGCTGTCAAATGCATGCGAAGTGTGCTTGGCAAAACAAACAAATTTATGCCAAATTAACAGAAAATTCAAGACTAATACACTTTTATATTTTTATTGGAGTAAAAAATGAACGAAAGAAAAGATGTTGTGATTATTGGTGCTGGTCCTGCTGGGATTCAAGCGGCCATTCATTCAGTGCGAAAAAAATGTGATGTTCTTCTTCTTGGCCGGATTGAAAGAAGTGCCCTGTTTTCTGCCCATGTGGAAAACTACGCATGTGTTGATGGGGTG
>DAOWDZ010000169.1 GCA_030638765.1 Desulfocapsa sp. | reverse complement strand
TAACGGTGCTTATCCAAGCCCATTAAATTACCGAAATTTTCCAAAATCCATCTGCACCTCTGTCAACGAGGTGATATTACATGGTATTCCAGACAGCCGAAGATTACAACAAGGTGATATTGTGAACTGTGATGTGACAATTTTTATAGATGGAATGCATGGTGATTGTTCAGAGACAGTTATGGTTGGTGAAGTGAGCAAGGAGGCTCGCTCTCTTGTTCAGCTTACCTGGGAGTGTCTCATGAAGGGCATCGATGTTGTAAAACATGGTCAACATTTCAACGAAATTGGACGCGTTATTGAAGAACACGCCACTAAAAATGGCTACACAGTTTTTCCAAATTATGGCGGCCATGGCATCGGTGAAGATTTTCATATGAGCCCATTTATCTCTCATCTTTACGATCCTGCCGACAAAACTGTTATGGAAGAGGGAATGACTTTCACCATAGAACCAATGATAAACAGTGGAGGTCCAGAGGGTAGGATGTGGAATGACAAGTGGACAATGGTTACAGCAGATATGGCACTGAGTGCTCAATTTGAGCATACCGTTCTTGTTACAAGTAGTGGCGCCGAAATCCTCACAGGTGGCCGAGTTCCGTGGTTTTTAATGACGTAAAAACATGCTCTCTTTGACTCAAGTCAAGGTATATATGCAACAAAGTGATATATTGCCCTTCATCAAACCAACAAACAACACTACTCTAATAAGGATATTATCATGAAAATAATGAGAAAAATTGTAGAAATTGACGAGGAACTCTGTGACGGCTGTGGTCTTTGTGTACCGGATTGCGCTGAAGGTTCCCTTGTAATTGTAGACGGGAAGGCAAAAATGGTTTCCGATAATCTCTGTGACGGTCTTGGCGCCTGTCTTGGAGCATGCCCCACGGGAGCATTAAAGATCATTGAACGTGAAGCAGAAGATTTTGATGAAGAAGCTGTTGAAGAATACCTGGCTGAGAAAAAAAATACTGAAAAGAACGCTGCACCAAAAGCATCGGGATGCCCATCAGCACAGTTAAAGACTTTCGCATCCCCTACTCCCTGTCAGACAGCGAACAAACCGTTGCAAATGGCTGCCGGAGGCGGGGCGTCCTCACTCACCCATTGGCCTATTCAGATTCGTCTAGTGCCACCGACGGCTCCTTTCCTCCAGGGAGCAGATCTTCTGGTTGCTGCTGATTGTGCTACAATTTCAGCCCCAAACTTTCAATTGGATTACCTCACCGGAAAAGTAGTGATGATGGGTTGTCCTAAATTTGACGATGCTGAAAGCTACGTGCAGCGCTTTAGTGAAATCTTTGCCAATTGTAAACTGAACAGTGTCACCATTCTTATTATGGAAGTTCCCTGCTGTTCATCCATGAACGGAATTATTAAACAGGCCATAGAACGTTCCGGAGTTACTGTTCCTGTTGAGCAGATTACTATTTCCACCCAAGGTGCTGAGATAGAGAGAAAGACATGGTAATATGATTCACACCACTGCAACAAAAAAAAGGACAACATCCTCATGTTGTCCTTTTTTTATTCGGCCTTCATAACGGTAATAATCGTACCATCGGGCCCCTGCTCCTTCGAGCGAATCATTCCACCATTAATCTGCACAACCCGATCCATCTTTCCTGCCATATCACTGGCACAGATAAACTGAAATTCATGTCCTCGAACCATTTTCTTTAGACGTGCCCGCACATCTTTGAAACCTTTTCAGCAATCACCCCTGTAATCAATTTCGATATTTTCCATATCTTCATCCAGTCATTAACGTTTATGTTGTAAGTGCAGGCGGTCTCCATGTTGAGTAGCAAACATGCCAAAAGACTGCAATATCTGAAACAATGGCCTTCCAAATAAAAACATCTCATCCGCCAACAGAGTTGCAGATTGCTCAACAACCCTATTACGAAACTCCAAATCCCGGTTCACAAGATCTTCAAGATCAGCTATGATTATCTCTGCTTTATCCAGAAGATCCCGGGAAATATTTCTAAATTCAGGTAAGGGACACACTCTCTCATATTCTTGAATCAAATCCATTAACAATACATCATCAGCCACAATTTCTAAACGACTGAGAAGGTCTGTCTCGACAAGTGAAAGGCTCTCTTCAGGAGCCCAGCATTTTAAAGCTGAGCAGGCTATAGGGCGATTATTGTAAATTGTACAACCCTTTGAGTCAGGGTCATAATAACAACATGTCCACTCCCCCCCCTTGCCTCTTAATTTTACTATCTCAGTTCCTGTTGCCTGAACTTTGTCAGGTACAGGATTATACGCGAATTCACCTTTGCGGATGGTAATTAAATCTTTGAGTGGGATATGGGATTTCTGTATCAGAGCGATGTCAGCACTGTGAAATGCTGGACCTCCCTTTGTGCAACAGATACCGCACTGTCTGCAGGAGGTTTGTTTTGTTAGCATATTTCTTTCACCACCATTTAACGTAACTCATCACACAAAATTTTATCCAGTCAGGACTGAAAGGATATTATTTAAGACTGCCTGAAGTTTTCTCTCTTGTATAACCGACGTTAAAACTCGATTCGAAAACTGTAAACCCCTTCTTCCACAACGCTTTGTACCTTATAGCCAGAGTGATTAAAGATGGCATGCATACGCTTATTGTCACGGAGAACCTCGGCTGTAAAGCCAGAGATGCCACTGGCCTTTGCAAGGGTAATAAGATGTTTAAACATAAACGTGCCGAGTCCCTTATTCTGCCATTCGTCCCTGATAACAAAGGCCACTTCAGCACGATTTGTTCTTTCATCGAGATAATATCTTCCAACGGCTACAATATCATCGCCATGTGCTTCGGGGAGTGTTCCCACTATGGCCACATCTTTACGGTGATCCACATACACGAAATTTTGAATCTCCCGACTTCCGAAATGCTGGTTATGACTCATAAATCTATAGTAGAGTGTTTCCTGTGAAAGATCATAGAGCAGATCGCGCATTAAAGGTTCATCTGTGGGATGAATTGGTCTGAAATAGAGCTCTGTACCACTTTTCAACAGGTATGTAGCGTTCATCATATCCTGCGGAGCGACTACAAACTTGCCCTCTATATCAACAAAAGCCTGTCGGATATATCTGGCCTCTATGGCATCTTTAAGGAGTTGTTCACGATGATCCGGATGAGCAATGGAAACCAACGCAAGCGTTCGATCCTGAACAGATTTACCATGCAGATAGGCTACTCCATACTCGGTAACCACGTAATGAACTGTGGCACGACTCACTACAACACCGGCTCCAGGAGACAAATGGACACAGATTCGAGAACGGCCGTCACTGGTACATGACGGCATGGTTATGATAGCTCTTCCCCCGGCAGACCTTGCGGCACCACGGTTAAAATCCACCTGCCCTCCAACTCCTGAATAGAAAAAGCCATCCTCAGTATCGGAACAGACCTGCCCGGTGAGATCTATCTGAAGAGCCATATTAATGGAAACCATTCTATTCTGTTTACCGATCACATTTGAATCGTTCACATACTCTGTTGGGCGAAATGAGAACAGTGGATTATCATCTATAAAATCATAGAGTTTCCGGCTACCCATAGCAAAGCTTGCAACCACTTTGCCACGATCTGTGGATTTTCTATTTCCTGTAACAGCACCACTCTTAATCAAATCGAGAAGGTCATCCGTAATAAGTTCTGTATGGATACCAAGGTCGTGTTTTCCTTTAAGCGCATTAATCACAGCCTGTGGAATTCGCCCGACTCCTGGTATTCTTCCAAGGCCAAACTCAACAGTGGATCCGCTTGGTACAAGTCCTGCCGCAAATTGTGCAATTTTAATACTATCCTTATGAGCAGGTTTTGATTTACGCTCTAAAAGTGGCACATCAGCGGGAACCAGTATGTCTAAATCGTATACATCAATAAGACTATCTCCTCGTGTCCAGGGCATTTGGGGGTTGACCTGAGCAATAACCAGGGAAGCATTTTCAGCAGCACTTTTAACAATATCAACGGAGACACCAAGGCTCATTTTCCCTCTGGAATCAGGAGGAGTAACCTGGATGAGTGCCACATCAAGCGGCAACTGGCCGGAATCGAAAAGTCTTGGGATATCAGACATTAAAACAGGTGTATAATCACCTCGCCCTTCCTGAATTACCTCGCGAACATTATGACCGATGAAGAATGAATTAATTTTAAAGCAGCTTGCAAATTTTTTCTCAGCATAGGGAGCATTCCCTTTTGTTAATAACTCTATAATCTCTACATCTGCCAGATTCCCGGCAATTCGTGTCATTGCTTCAACAAGAACTGTGGGTTCACCGCAACCTGTTCCAAGGAAAACCCGATGACCGGATTTCAACTGAGACAAAGCCCGTTTAGGGGTTTTGATCATATCTTTATAGGTTTCTTTCCAATTGGAATCGTATTCCATAATATTCTCTTAACTATTCAGTAACACAAAGTTTTATCTACTGTTCTTCCACCAGTGGTGCAAGAGTCATTCGTGCATCGGCAACCACTGGTTCAGATCCAAAGTCACCCACGATAAAAGGGTTGATATCAAGTTCCAGAATCTGGGGGAAATCAGTTGTCAACTGACTGATTCTCTGCAATCCTGAAGCTATGGCTGCCACATCAACTCCATCCTGACCTCTTCGTCCCTGGAGCATGGCATAGGATTTGGTCGATTTTAACATCTGTATTGCTTCCTGTTCTGTGATAGGTGCAAGGTGAAAAGTGACATCCTTCATAACTTCAACAAAAATTCCACCAAGACCAAACATCAGCATGGGTCCAAACTGCGGATCTCTGGTCATACCAATAATGACCTCAAGCCCTTTAGTGGCCATCTTTTCAACATAAACACCTTCAATTCTGGCATCAGGAATCTTTTTGCGAATCTTGAGATTCATCAAGTCATAGGTATCTTCTACAGCCTCACTGTTCGCAACATTTAAAAAGACTCCGCCAAGATCACTCTTATGAACTATATCAGGAGATACAATCTTCATTGCCACAGGATATCCAATTCGTTCTGCAATTTCGGCTGCTTCCTCAGCAGAAGATGCCAGTGCTCCGACTGGCACATGGAATCCATAGGCACCAAGCACATCTTTCCCTTTCACTTCACCAAGCTGCAACATGCCTGTGCGCTGACGACGTGCAATAATGCGTTCCACCCTGCGCCTGTTCACTTTAAACCGGGTTACAGCTCTCGGGGGACGCTGTTGCCAGGCGCCATAGTCCCGCATCGCCTTAAGAGCTGCGACGGCATGTTCCGG
>DAOWDZ010000111.1 GCA_030638765.1 Desulfocapsa sp. | reverse complement strand
CCCATGGGATATCAACGGCCATATCCTTTCGTTCCGTCTTCTGTTTTCTTCTTTTGTTTTCCCAGTCACGGAAGGCTTTGAAACTTTTGGCACTGAGAACAACTTTATCCGTGGCCCGGGTGATTTCAGCACGAATCTGAGCAAAGAAAGCAAAGTCATCATGTCTGGCACCTAAAGGTGGCTCTTTGACAATAGCATCAATGGTGCCAAGAGAACGATTATCTCGAGCGGTGAGCTTCAAACGTTCTGCACAAACTTCGACTAACTCTTTGGGAACTTTTTCTCCCTCCCGAATTTTTCCTTCAATGGCAGCGGCGCCTTCTGGAGAAATAACCGAGTAATAGCCATGAGAGCACATAAGACGAAAATCTGAGAGTCCGATAGCTTCAGCACCACCTGATCCACCTTCGGAAATCAGTGAGACCATGGGCACTCGTAGTTTGGTCATGGCGTAGATATTTCTGGCAATCTGTTGGCCTGCTCCCGGGTATTCTTCTATGGGAAATGATCCTGGGGTAAAAATATAAAAATGAATGGGAATGCCTTCAGTCTCGGCAACTTTCATATAACGAAGAGCTTTTTCATTACCCTCCGGTTTGCAGGATCCGCCATTACGAAACTCTTCACCGTGGCCGGTTTCCTGACCGATAACCATAACTGTTGCTGTGTAGGGTTTACCTTTGATTCTTCTAACAATGGTAGCCTTAGCACAAACCATGGCAGGATCTATATTGGCTTCATCCTGCCCGCCAAGTTCGGTGTAATCCTCATAGACATTTTCAAGGATATCCTTGAGGCTGAAGCGTTCAATGGTTCGCACGATACGAACACGTTCCATAGGGGTCAACTGTTCTTCGGCACGTTCTTCTAGGAATGCAATTGATTCGTCAAGTTTCCGAATCTCTATTGCGAACTGTTCTTCGTGGTATTCGTAGGGGTTCTGCTTGAGTTCTGTGCAGGTCACCTGGAATCCAAAGAGATTTCCCCAGTTGGTGAAATCCTTAATCTGTATAAGATAATTTATACGCTCTTCGATTTTCTGGAGCGCTTTAAGTAATTCAATCATATGATAATGTTCCGGTACGTTTTATTAGAAGGTCAACAGCCGGTCCAGGTTAGTTTTTAAATATTCAAGATTTGTTATAATGGAGCCACCCTGAGAATCTGTTCCTTCGATCCGTGTTTCGTCTATAAACTGGGCAGCACGTTTTTTTGCCTCATCCATGTTTTCACCCCACACAAGAGCTAGTGCAAGGTTCGGGTCATATTCACTTGGAATTGTGTATGGCCGGTCAAAGGGAACATGAGTATAAACGACTGACCAGTCATGTTTTGGAAATGTAAAATCAGTGATGGTTCCAATCCATGGAGCAAATCCACGCCTTGTGTCCTCTGCCACAATGCGCAGTTCAATAGATGCACCTTTGAATTCCACATTATTCTGCTTGTAGCCAATTTTTTCGCCCAGAGCGAGCCGGATCTGTTCACGGATCAGGTTGGGGTGTTTGCCATCCAAGTAGCTGATACGAGCAGAGACATCATTTTCAACCTGAATTCTGGTATTGACTTCAAGGAGATAGGGCTGTCCTGAACGGGAGATAATCCATTCCCAGGTGCCGACGTTGTCGTAACGAACATGAGCGGCAAGTTTCAGGGAATAATCGACGATCATGTCGAGAACTTTTTTCTCATCAAAATCATAATCAAAACAGGAGGCGTGAAATCCTGGTGCGGCCTCAACACGTTTCTGGCGACCCGTTGACTGGATGGTACAGTTTCGGGAACTGAAATGGATACGCTCACCATGGCGGGAGCAGATAAGTTGTACTTCCAGGTGGTTATAGTCGGTGAGACACTGTTCGATGAGCACCCCGCCATCTCCAAACTGGCGTTTTGCATAGCTTTGAACCTGCCTGTAAATACGGCGAAATTCAGCAATCTCAGTAACTTCTTCGATACCCATACCGCCACCACCTGCAGCAGCTTTGATAAGAATGGAAGGACGCTCAATTTCCTGTATTCTCTGACTTTCAAGCAAGTGAAGAGCAATTTCCTCAGCTTCCATCTCGTTATAAATGGGGCTGTCGGTACCTGGAATGGTTGGAATATTTAACTCATTGGCAACTTTCTTGGTGTTAATCTTATCCCCAAGATTTTTAATGACTTCCCAGTTTGGACCGATGAAAATGAGTGAATGGTCACGAATAGTTGCGCGTCTGGCAAAACGAAAATCCTCTGAAAAGAAACCGTATCCGGGATGGATAGCGGTACATCCTGTGTGTGTGGCAACTGCAAAGAGATCATTTGGCTCCGTGTAACTGTTAATGCGCCAGGCATTCTGGTCGGGGCCACTGGTGATATTTCTTTGAACATGCTCTGAATCTTTATCCGCTTCAGTATATATGACTACATAATCAAGATCTAGATCTTTACAGGCCTCCATGATTCGGATGGCGATTTCACCCCTGTTTGCAATGAGAACTTTTCCGTCCAATTTAATCCTCTTATCGTGAGACAGATACAAGCTGGATGCTTACCGTCTGCCTCGTGATGCTATTGTTTTAAAAAAATTATATGATCGAATGTTTGCATTAAACGATCTTTTTTGGCAACATTATTGAATCATGCCTACTATAATCATACCATGGCAATTAGAAAAGAAAAAAGGTACTGTTTCATCAGTACTTCGTTTCAATAGAGTTCGATTTTTTATAGAATATAGATATGACAAACGAAAAAATAGAAGAACCCGCTGTTCAGGCGGAAAAAAAGAATCTGCTATCTCGACTGGCGTCTTTGTTGCGTTTTGGGAAAGCCCCTGAAACAACCGAGGACCTTGAACAGGAAATCCAGGAATTGCTCGAGGAGGGTGAAGAACAGGGGCTGATTTCCTCGCTTGAAGAGCGAATGATCAACTCCATCTTTGATTTTCATGATACCTTAGTAGGAGAAGTTATGACTCCTTCGACTGAAATTGTCAGCGCTGAAGTGAGCACTGATATGGCAGAGCTTGTCGATATGGTCATTGAAAAGGGCTTTACCAGAATTCCCATTTACGACGATAATGCAGACAATATTGTAGGGATTGTTCATGCTAAGGATCTGTTGCAGGTGTGTACAAGAGGACCTGGAGAAAAATCTCTTGTTGATTTCCTTAATCCTCCCATGGTCATTTCCGAAGACAAACCCATTGTTGATCTGCTGCGGGAATTTCAGAAACAGAAAGTACATCTGGCAGTGGTTGCCGATGAGTTCGGAACCGTACGCGGCCTGGTCAGTCTTGAAGATATTCTGGAGGAAATCGTAGGTGAAATTGATGACGAATATGATGTGGACAGAAGCCTTCTGCATGTGATTGATAAAAACAATGTCCAGGTGAAGGCACAGGCAGACATTGAAGTGATTGAAGAACATTTTGGTTTGAAAATGGCAGAAGGCAGCTATGAATCCATTGGCGGTTGTGTGATTTTTCACCTTGGCCGTCTGGCTGTGGTTGGTGACCATGTAGAAACTGATGGTTTAAAATTCACAGTTCTAGGTGCAACCAAGAGACAAATTGACCTGTTGCAGGTCACCCGTTTGCCTGGCGCTGTTACAGAAGGTGGCGAATGAAAAAGGGCTCCATTGTCGGCACACTCGCTATTAGCTCTATTACAGTTCTTTTGCTCTGGCTGGCCATGGCAGGGACTGACAGAAGCTGGTCATTGCTGGCGGTGGCATGTGTTGTTTTCATTGTGTATGTGTGTAGAGTAAGTAGAAAACATGCTGTTATCTGCGCTTTACTGACAGGGGTTGGACATTTTCTGCTTCAACTTTACTGGATTATTTTTGTGCTTGGACAATATGGCGGTTTACCGTTGTTTCTGTCAATCCCAGCACTGTTATTGCTCTGCCTGTATATGGCAATGTATTTTCTTGTTTTTGTTCTTCTTGCCAGGTTTTTTGTGGAACGCTTTTCGCCACATGTCAGTTTGTGGCTCCTGCCATCCACCTGGGTTGCTTTGGATTATCTACGTTCTTTTCTGTTTTCTGGTTTTCCCTGGATGGATCTTGGTTACGGCGTTGCTGCTATTCCTTTTGTTTTCCAATCAGTGGATCTCTGGGGCCACTATGGCCTGACTTTTATCGTTGTGCTTATTAACTCCTTCTTTGCCCTTGTTATTCTGCAGCATTTAGATCTGCGAAGAGCTGTGCGAATGGCCTTTCCCGTTTTTTTGCTGTGCGTGGCCACCGTGTTGTATTCGAACTGGAGCTGGCATCAAACCGAAACCACCATGGAACAATCCAAGACAATTAATGTTGCCGTGGTTCAGGGGAATGTGGATCAGGGACAAAAGTGGAATCCTGCAAAACGAGAGATAACAGTCCGAAATTACGTTGACCAATCTCTTCAGCAGATGCGAACAAAGGATCTCCTGCCTGATCTAATCGTCTGGCCCGAGACGTCACTCCCATTCTTTCCCGTTAACAATCCCCTCTTAAAACCGGTCATCACTCTTGTTACGGAAGAAAAAGTGATGCTTCTTACTGGATCTCCCTGGTACGAAAGGGATGAAAAAGAGCCGGCAAAACTCTCATTTTTTAATTCCAGTCTGCTTTTTGATTCAAAAGGTGACATTATTGCCCGCACCTCCAAAAGTCACCTTGTGCCCTTTGGAGAATATGTTCCTTTTAAAGAATACCTGACTTTTATTGCACCATTAGTTGAGGCTGTGGGCAATTTTAGTCGTGGAGAGATTCGCAATCCTCCTGCTTGTAAGACGGCGCGGATTGGAGTATTAATCTGCTTCGAATCTATTTTTGGTGATATTTCGAGGAAATGGGTGGATGCAGGAGCTAATCTGTTGGTGAATATGACCAATGATGCCTGGTATGGCAAAACAAGTGCGCCTTATCAGACTCTGGCCATGACTAAGCTGCGGGCTGTCGAAACACGCAGATCCATTGTACGATCCGCCAATACCGGATTTTCAGGGTTTATTGACCCTCTGGGGCGCTTGCAGAATGTATCGCCTCTATTTCTTCCCTGGAATGCCACCGAGCAGGTAACACTCATGGAAGAACGAACTCTTTTTGTGCGAGGTGGCTATCTTTTTGGCCCTGCCTGTCTTGCATTGATATGTTTGGGAGTAATATTTGCCCCTAAACGAAGAAAATATACAAATACATTGCACTATTAAAACCTGGAGCATTAATCATGTCAACGGAAACGGGAGCTGCGGTCTCTAAACAGAAACTGCAGGATCTGAAAGGTCGAATGCTGGCCTTGAAGGAGCATCTTTGACTTAGCTCGACTGAAAAATGATCTTGAGAATCTTGAGCAACAGACACTGATGCCAGGATTTTGGGATGATGGCGACACGGCCAAAAGAGTTCAAAAAGAACTTGGTAAACTTCAGGACGTGATAAAGAGCTGGGAAAAAGGCTGGGACGAGATTGAAGAGGCCGATTTACTGCTTGAAATGGCCACTGAAGAAAAGGACAGTGACACTGAACACGAAGTTGCTGCAGCAATTCCCGCAATGCTGAAGGCCATAGAAATTGCTGAAC
The DNA here is from genome assembly GCA_030638765.1 of Desulfocapsa sp. Next base: position 3,448 of record DAOWDZ010000111.1, on the reverse strand, counting down.
TTGAATGTATGTTCTCCGGTGAACATGATTCTGCCAATGCAATTATCTCCATTCATGCAGGAGCCGGTGGAACAGAGGCCCAGGACTGGGTAGGAATTTTGCTACGCATGTATCTGCGCTGGGCGGAAGCCAAGGGTTTCAAAGCTGATATACTTGATATCCTGGCAGGTGATGAAGCCGGAACCAAAAGCGTAACCATCATCGTTAAAGGACGTTATGGGTATGGCTATATGCGTTCTGAACTGGGTATTCACAGGCTTGTACGAATTTCACCCTTTGATGCCAGTGGCAGACGCCATACCTCTTTTGCTTCGGTCATGGTCATGCCTGAGCTTGAGGATAGTATAGATGTGGAGATCGATGATAAAGACCTGCGTATTGATACCTACAGAGCCAGCGGTTCAGGTGGTCAACACGTCAATAAAACGGATTCTGCCATCAGGATAACCCACCTTCCTTCAGGTGTAGTGGTACAGTGTCAGAATGAACGTTCTCAACACAGAAATAAGGATATGGCCATGAAGATGCTGGCGTCCAGGCTCTACGAACTCGAGAAGAAAAGACAGGCCGAACAGCAGGAAGGTCTGCATGGCGACAAGAAGGAAATCTCCTGGGGTAGCCAGATTCGATCCTATGTTTTACAGCCGTATCGACTGATTAAAGACCATCGGACGGAAGTTGAAATGGGAAATGTTGACGCTGTGCTTGATGGCAATCTGGATATGTTTATTAAGGCCTACCTACTTTGGGCCAAGTAGAGCGATTCCTTGTCAGACTGTGCAAAATGCGGAGCCTGTTCCACAGTTTGTCCTGTATTTCGGATAAGCGGCAGAGAAGGACATACTGCAAGGGGCAAACTGCATCTGATTGAAACCCTTGGACTTGCAGAAAGTAGCACGGTTTTTGTTGATATCTTTTCTGCCTGTTTGCTCTGTGGTGCCTGTAGTGAGGTTTGTCCAAGACAGATAGATATACAGAAAGAACTAGTGGCCGCACGAGCAAGTTTCTCTTCCTTGGCCGGTCCCCATGCATACGAAAAGTATCTGGCCCGTAAACTTCTTGATTATCCCGGAAGTTTGACGGGCCTTCGTGTTTTGGGAAGAGCCTGCGGTAGAGTGTTTGGCAATAAACTTCCCCAAAATTCAGGGCTCAGGCTGCGACTGGCAATGTTTCAGGATAGTGCGTTGTCTGTCATTGCCGAAAAACGTAACCCCCCAAAACCCTCAACGGGCAAGCATCTTACCTGGTTTCCAGGATGTTCGGCACGACACCTCTTTCCTGATATTCTCGATTCATGTCAGTCATTACTTTCTGATGCATCCTTTTCGTTACAGTATCCCGAAGATCTTGTTTGTTGCGGCCTTGCCGATCAGGCAGCAGGTGATATTGCAGGAGCTACAAAAAGCGCTTGCAAAAATATTGAAGTGATGGAAGCAACGACTGGCCCAATACTTGTTTCCTGTGCGTCCTGCTATGCTCATTTAAAACATTATCCAGAACTGTTTACAAACGATGTCAGATGGCAGATACGTGCTAAAAAAATAGCTGCACGAGTCGTAGAGATGAGTGCTTTTCTTGAGATACAAAAAGGACAGAATTCTACAACAACTCCTGATAGAGAAAGAAAACTGAAGGTGTTCTACCATGATCCCTGCCATCTGCGATATGACGCTGAGAATATGGACAGAGCACGTCAACAGCTACAAGAAACGGGTAGTGTGGAAGTGTTGGAACTTCCCGATGGCCCGCGATGCTGTGGACAGGGCGGGCTTTTTCATGTGGCACAACCTGAAATATCTGCATCTATCCGTGATCAACTGGTACAAGATGTTCTGGCTCTGGAACCAGATGCAGTAACAACCACCTGTTCCGGTTGCCTGATGCAATGGCAGCAGGGATTGATTGCTGCAAAGAGTGATGTGAAGGTGCTTCATCTTGCCCAGCTTCTGGTGCAGGAGAGAACAGAACAAAGTGGGGCTTTTCAGAAGTAGTAAAGTTGCTTCTTAAAAGAAACTGTAGAATCCAGCTGGCTCCCAAGGCTGAATCTCGATGAGTTTGTTTTTTTTATGAAGAGTGAGGGGAAACAAAGGCATAAGTACCCTTTTATCACTGTTAAACCTTGCAGAGTGGTATCAGTGCGTGTAGAAAATGAGAAACTTATTGTAAATTTCAAAAATTTTGAAAAATACGGGAAGAAATCATGGCATACACACCGGTTGTAGGAAGATCCATCCGGCGGCAGCTGGAAGAGCGAGAAGAGGAAATCCTTTCTCCTTACGCATGTCTCAATAAAAAGACAGCGGGTCGCATGCGTGATGAAGAGGACGATGAATGTGACATCCGTATGCCGTTTGAACGGGATCGGGATCGAATTACCCATTCCAAGACGTTCCGTCGTTTAAAACATAAGACTCAGGTATTTCTGGCACCAGCAGGAGATCATTACCGAACGCGACTTACTCATGTCCTTGAAGTTTCACAAATAGCGAGAACCATGGCGTCTGCCCTCTGTCTTAACGGACCTTTAACAGAGGCCATTGCTCTTGGGCATGATTTGGGACATACTCCGTTTGGCCATGCAGGAGAGGCGACGCTTAACGAATTGCACCCAGGCGGATTCAGACATTATGTGCATAGTCTGCGAGTGGTCGATTTTTTAGAGAATAAACGAAAGGGGCTGAATCTTACCTTTGAAGTGCGAAACGGCATAGTCAAGCATTCTAAAGGGCGTAACGATATCTTTCCCCATGATGAATCGGAACTTCCTGCGACCCTGGAAGGGCAAGTGGTGCGAGTGGCTGACATTGTCGCTTATGTGAATCATGATATGGATGACGCACTACGAGCAGGAATATTAGCTGAAGGTGATTTGCCGGCAGATATACGAGCAGTTGTGGGAGACAGGCATTCCAAAAGAACAGGAGCCATGGTTCGAGATCTTATCATCGAAAGCCTTGAGGCTGCCGATGGCAGACTTCATATCAGTAAGGAAATGTTGAAAGCGATTACTGATCTCAGAATGTTTCTGTATGATAAAGTGTATCGCTTTTATAAGGTACACAACGAGTTTGAGAAGGCACAACGAATCATACGTGATCTGTATAGTTACTTTATGGACAATGGCTTGGGGCGCTTTGACGGGAACTGCTGGAAATCACTGGGGGCGAATTCATGGGAAAATGAACAGCAGGCCCATAGACGTGTTTGTGATTTTATTGCTGGAATGACAGATCGTTACGCCATGCGTATTTATGAGCAGATCTTTTTGCCAAAACCCTGGAGTACCAATCATCGACTGAAGTAGCAAATAATTACCCTCAAGTAAACAAAACCTAAAAGAATTTAGTGAAAAACATGGATGACAAAAAAACTCTAGCCAAGAGCTATGAGTTCGATAACGTAGAAGAAAAGTGGCTGAATCGCTGGCTGGATGAAGGTTCCTATAATG
>DAOWDZ010000116.1 GCA_030638765.1 Desulfocapsa sp. | reverse complement strand
TTTGACATAAATTTCCTCTTTGAGGACACCCTTTTATGTAAAGCATCTGGCGTATCCCTCATCAAACTCCAGCAGTAATCTGCCATCATATTTGAATCCCAACGACCTTGATACCGATCTTCCATCACTTTAATATCTTGATGAAACCGTTCACCTTGTTCATCGCTGACATCTCCAAGGTTATCTGGAAACTCGTTCAGGTGAGCGTGCATGTAGTGCAACTTGATGCTCATTCTGCACCCGAGCGCTCGCAGACTAAGGAGCAGTTCGTCCACAATCTCTTGGTAGTTGGCAGCTTTCTTGTTTCCAAGAAAACCCTGCACCACATTCGTAAATGCATTCCATGCTCGAGCTTCCACAGCGGTCATTGTCGCAATGAAGTGTGTGTCCTTAATTAATGTCCTGATCTGAGGTCCGTCGAATATCCCTGCTTTTTTCTTCTCGTCGCTAAGACTCAAAAAGGTTGAACATATGTAGTGAAAGCAGTCTCCAGTGTGATCAAGAGCTTTAACAAACTGCTTCATTATACCGAGTTTGATGTGTAATGGTGGAAAGATGATGTTTTTCCGATCAACCAGTGGTTCATTAATGATGTTCTTGTCACCAGGTATCAGCCGATCCCTTGGTGGCCATTCTTTTTTAACCCAGTGCTCCTTGTCAGCCCTACTGTCCCAGTAGCATAGGAAACAAGGGTATTTGGTGTAACCTCCTTGTTGCCCCAAAAGGAAATTGACCATTTTTAAATCTACACAGATTAACCAGTCATGATCGTAGTACTTCAATCGTTCAAGTACAATCTTGATGTTTCCATACTCCTCCTTCATGGTCACTGAGTGTCCTATTGGGATGGATCCATAGATGTTTCCATTGTGAAGTAGAACACACTTTAAGCTTCTTTTCGAGCTGTCAATAAAGAGTCTCCACTCACTTGAGTGATATGCAGGCAATCCCATAGCGACAAGAAGCCCTTCAACGTCATTGCAATATACAAGCTGATCATCAGAATTGAAGTACTTTCTCAGGTTTGCCTCTCTGTTGCGATAAAATGAGACACTGGTGCCCTGTTCAAGCATTTTTTTCTCTTGCAGTCTAGAAGCCAACAGCTCGGCAGATTGTTTTGGCAAATCCAAATCTCGGATCAGATCACTCAATTCAGGCTGACTAAACAGAGGTTGACCAGAAAATGAACCCAATGGTTTGTACTCTGCATGTGCTTCATCAGCATCATCATCGCATGAAGATGGGGATGAATACTGTACTTCCTCATCAATCTCTGGCAACTTGGTAAAAACAGGTACTGGTATTTCGTCACAATGAGGAACTGGCCATAGAGCAGAGGGCATGCTAGGGTATTTCATGTATTGCTTGTTTTTTTTATTGAATCCTTTAATATTTACAAGGCAGAAGTAGCAATCATCTATGTGGTTTTTTGGTTCTCTCCAAACCATCGGCACACCAAACTTGAGCTTTGCATTCTTTCCTTGAGACCATGATCTCAGTGTTTCGAGACACGTCGTGCATACTTTGTGAGGGGCCCATTTTTTGTCCTGATCTCCAAGCGGTACTTTAAAGTAAGCAAGGTAGACTATCTTGATGAAGGCATTGATGTTCCGTCTTTGAGGTGTTAAAGTGAAGCACCCACAGATATAGCAGAAGATATCTGGGTCGTTACAGCACTTTCTTCTCTGTGAAGATGTAGACATAGTTAGCTTACAGTCGTAGTCGTAGATTGGTAGATTCTTCAAAGCAGATTAAATCATGTTCACAGCTGCAAATAATAAAAAAAAAACATTAGAACACTATCACAAATATTAGAACATTCATAGAATTCTTTTACGGCCATAAGTGATTTAAATGAAGTAATTTTCACTATAGTAATCAAGCTTTTGCTGTTTTATTCCCACAAAAATTCCCAGACTGGATGGTCAACTTTTGTAAAAATCCATGAATGGGGAATATCAGATAGCGCAAAAACTTGATGTGATAGAGCAAATCTAATCACAGATTTGGAATCAGCAGCCAAAACTCTATAAGAATCAGTTGTCAAAGTCCATGCAAGAAAAAAAAGTTGATTTTTGTTGACCAGTGTAATGTGCATAATCCCGAATAAGAGTGCAAAAGCTGGATACTGGGATGACAGTTACTTTTCATTTTATGCTGCTGCGATGGACTGATGTACCGCATTTACATTGGCTACCTCAAGCACCGCACTAAAGCTTCATGTATGCCGGTCGAGTCAGAATAGCATGCTTAGGTAGCTAGTAATGTAGTTTGTTCGAAACAGCTAAAATATACTTGATACTACATTCTTCTTTATCTATGGCATGAAAAAATAGACCTGTTTTAATCCGTTAACTTTTGGGCATCATTTGTATGTACACTTTATTGCATTCATATTGTACCATACATATTTATTACTTTAACACTTTGAATGTATAGAA
>DAOWDZ010000246.1 GCA_030638765.1 Desulfocapsa sp. | reverse complement strand
TAAAAATGTTACTTTTCGTGAATTTCATTTATTTTCCATTTAATGCAGACAACACAATTTTTGCAACTTGATCATATTTTTCAGCAAAATGCACAGTAAATCCTTCCTTAATATACTCAGGAAGAGTTTCAAAATCATCCCTGTTTGCTTCAGGGAGAATCAATTCGCTGATACCGTTGCGCTTAGAAGCGATCACCTTTTCTTTTATGCCTCCCACTGGAAGGACAATTCCTGTAAGTGTTAACTCACCTGTCATGGCAAGATTACGTTTCATTTTTTTCCCCATGGCAAAACTGAGCAATGCTGTAGCCATCGTCACACCTGCACTGGGACCATCCTTTGGAGTCGCACCTTCCGGAACATGAAGATGGATAAAATGCTTATTGAAAAAATCTTTCTTCACCCCATAGCGGCTGGCATTTGAGAGTAGAAAACTATATGCTATCTCAGAAGACTCTCTCATCACATCACCAAGCTGCCCAGTCTGTTTAAACCCTGCATGCTCACGCGGTACTGCGGCTGCTTCCACGGAAAGAGTAACCCCTCCGAGAGCTGTCCAGGCAAGTCCTGTGATGACTCCAACACCTGAAATTTGAGATGTCTTTTTAAAAAATGGTTTCCCTAAGAAATCTTCAATATTTTTAACCGTTATCGATATGCGAAGATCCGGATCTTCCAGAAAACGAACCACAGCTTTACGCACGATTTTCAAAAGATGTTTTTCTGTTTTCCTCACTCCAGCTTCTCTTGCATACCCTTCCACAAGAAGTCGTAGTGCAGGATCACTGATCTTCAGTTGTTTTTTTATTAAGCCGGCTTTTTTTAAGGCTTTGGGCCAGAGATGATTCCTGGCTATCTCCATTTTTTCCTCAGTAATGTAACCGGAAAGTCGTATCACCTCCATACGATCAATCAGAGGACCTGGAATACTGTCCAACTGGTTGGCTGTACAAATAAAAAGAACCTTTGAGAGATCAACCCGCAGATCAAGATAGTGATCCAGAAAATCAGCATTCTGTTCAGGATCGAGCACTTCAAGAAGGGCAGATGCCGGATCACCTCGAAATGAGGCCCCAATCTTATCAATCTCATCCAGCATAATCACTGGATTTGCTGTTTTTGTCTCTTTTAAGGCCTGAACAAACTTACCCGGCATTGAGCCGATATAGGTACGCCTATGTCCCTTAATCTCAGCCTCATCTCTCATACCACCAAGACTAAAACGATAAAATTCTCGGCCAAGAGCATCAGCGACAGAACGGCCAATGGAAGTCTTACCAACACCCGGAGGACCGACAAGCAGCATAATAGATCCGGATATTTCTTTTTTATACGCTCCCACTGCCAGGAACTCTATAATCCGCTCTTTTACGTCATCAAGACCATCATGATCTCTATCAAGACTCTTTCTAGCCTCTTTAATATCGAGATTGTCTTTTGAGAAAACACCCCAGGGAACAGAACTCATCCAGTCGAGATAATTTCTGGTTACTGCATATTCCTGAGATCCTTTTTCAAGAAAACTCAATTTATTCAATTCATCCTCAATTCGTTCAATGGCGGGCTTTGGAGGATGCAATTTATCCAATCGCTTCTCAAATTCTTCAGCATCAGACTTACGATCATCCTTCGTGATACCAAGCTCTTTCTGGATTGTTTTCAACTGCTCACCCAGAAAGAATTTCCGTTGTCTCTTTGTGATTTTACTATTTACATCCTTGCTTATCTCACCGTGAAGCTTTGTTATTTCCACCTCTTTTTGTAACAGAGGAAACACCTGCTGCATTCTTTTTAAAACAGGGAGCGTTTCCAGAACCTTTTGTAATTCAGCTCCCGTGGCGGTGGTAAGAGTCGCCGCAAAATCGGTAAGAGGAGCCGGATCACTTGGTGAAAAATACTGCAGAGCCTGTTTGAGTTCTTCACCATGTAAGGGGTTCGCCTGCACCAATTCTTTAACTGCTGCTATAATAGAAAGTGCATATGCTCTAATTTCCGTATCATTTATATCTGCCTTTTGTTCATTCTCAGGATATTCAACTTCGACGAGAAATGGTACTTTTGTACCAAGCCAGCGCTTAATACGAAACCGCCCCATTCCCTGACAGATAAAATGGATATTGCTTTCTTCCATGGTGGGCTTCAGAACCTTCCCTACACAACCAATTTTAGAAAAATCTTCAGGAGATGTATCTTGAGCAGGAATATTTTGAGTATATACCAGACCAACCAGTTTTTGATCAGTTTCACCAATTTTTTGAATGGTATCCTTCCAGTACTCCCCGGATAACACAATGGGCTGTACCTGACCTGGGAAAAAAGGCCTACTGGCAATTGGGATAAGGTAGAGATACTGAGGAAGAATTTGATTGGGAATCACTATATCACTATGCTGCCCACCTTCCTCTATCACTTCAACTTCCGGGTGCTTTATATTTTTATCTTCCATATATGACACACTCCTCTATTCTCAACAGATGTTATCAGAATTTTTCAGGTGCTCCGTCACCTACTTCCAGTTATAATAATCACCACCTGACAAGTCACAAGTCAAAAAACAGAAATAAAGCAGGAGCATACATCCGTGACCAGTATCGGCATTCTATCAGACACTCATATAAACAGCCTCTCACCATGGTTTACGAAACAGGTACAACTCGCATTTACGAACTGTTCAATAATCCTCCATGCCGGTGACTTGACTGATATCTCTATCCTTACAGCTTTTGAAGGAAAGGAGATCCATGCCGTCCATGGAAATATGTGTGAGGGCTCCTCCTATAACAGTCTTCCCACAGAAAAGATCATCACCATTGAAGGCCATACCATTGGCCTCTGTCACGGCGCCGGAGCCAGACACAATATTGAAGAACGAATGTGGAATCTTTTTCCCACTGCGGATTGCATCGTTTATGGCCATACTCATATTGCCGTGAATCACACTCTTGCCAAAACACTCTTTGTCAATCCAGGATCGTTCGCAGCAACTGGCCGCCATGGCGCTCCCGGAAGCTATGCCATACTCACCATTAATGAAGATGGACTGAACGCATCGCTGTATCAGTTTGCAGAGAATCACACATGAAATCCATCATGGCACCCTGGCGTATGGAACACGTTGAAGGAAAAGCGCCAAAAATATCAGGCTGCCTTTTTGAACCTCCTGGGAACAGCTCTTCTGACAAAGAACTTTTAATGCTTTACCGAGACGCAAGCAGCATTATTCTTTTAAACAGATTTCCCTATACCAATGGCCACCTTTTGGTTGCACCAATTAGACACATTGCATGCATTACAGAACTTACGGCATCCGAACAAACATCGCTCATGAGCAGCATTTCAGATAGCACTCAAATTGTTCGGAATTGCTTACACCCCGATGGGCTTAATGTTGGCTGCAACCTGGGAAGTGTCGCAGGGGCAGGAATCGCTGATCACTTACACTTTCATATCGTACCTCGCTGGGAAGGCGATCATAACTTCATGACGGTTCTTGCAGATGTTCGCTCAATACCTGAGCACCTACTCACAACATTTGACAAACTACTCCCTCCCTTTCAGAAACTTCTTCGCAAGAAAAAACAATGACTACAGCACCAAAAATAACCCCGATGCTCCAACAGTATCTCGGGATTAAAGAACAACACCCTGACACAATTCTCTTTTACCGAATGGGTGATTTCTATGAAATGTTTTTTGAAGATGCAGAACTTGCCTCAAAAATTCTTGGCATCACTCTCACTTCGCGCAACAGTAAAAATGCTGCAAACAAAGTACCCATGTGCGGGATTCCCTATCATGCGGCAAGCACCTATCTTGCCAAACTTGTGAAAGCCGGGCGCCGTGTTGCAATCTGTGAACAGACCGAGACACCAGCTGAAGCAAAGGGTATTGTGCGCCGTGAAGTTGTACGTATAGTTTCACCCGGGGTGGTTACTGACTCTGGACTGCTTGACGATAAAGACAACCTCTATGTAGCAGCAATTTCATGCAAACAAAAAGGAAATGAAACACTTTACGGTATAAGCTTTCTTGATCTCTCAACCGGTTCATTTCTTTTAGGAGAATTTGCCGATCCAGAACATACAGGCGAAGCAATTCTCGACCAGCTCACGCGCATGACACCCGCTGAACTTCTTGTGAATGAAAATGACACTGACTCCCATGGAGATCTGATAGATACTGCCAAAAACCTTCTGCCCGGATTATGTGTTACCCATCGTCCTGCCTCTCAATTTCATTTCAGCAGTTGTAAAGAGCTCTTAGTCGAACATTTCCAGGTCAGTAATCTTTCAGGTTTTGGATGTGGCAGTTTCAAACAAGGCATTATTTCAGCTGGTGTACTTCTTGATTATATCATGGAAACCCAGAAAAGTGACATTAGTCATATTGAGAAACTGACCCCCATTGACCTTGACCTTATTCTGCAGATCGACGATTCTTCGAGACGTAATCTTGAACTCACCCAAACCATTATCGGTTCGCAACGCGAAGGTTCACTCCTCTCTGTTCTCGACCACACTTGCACTCCAATGGGTGCAAGAATGCTCAAACAGGAAATACTGTTCCCCTTGCAGGATGTGGAACGAATTAATTCAAGGCTTGGAGCTGTGCGGTTTCTTCATAGCCACACTGCTACTCGTAATACATTCCGTGAACTGCTCACTGCAATTTATGACGTGGAAAGGCTCAATAGCCGTATGGTACTTGGCAACGGAAATGGTCGCGACATGCTCGCCTTGAAGCAATCCCTCACTAAACTTCCTGCCATAAAGAAACTCCTACTCCAATGTGACGCCCTTCGCATACAAAAACTTGGTCATGATCTTGATATCCTGACTGACCTGCACGAATTGCTGGAATCCACAATCAACGAAGAAGCTCCCATCACTTTGCGTGAAGGAAGATTAATAAAAGAAGGCTTTAACGAAGAGCTTGATGAGCTTATACATATTCAACGTGACGGTAAACAACTGATCCTTGACCTGGAAACACAGGAACGTAAAGAAACCGGTATCGCCAAACTGAAGGTAGGATTTAATAAAGTCTTCGGGTATTTTATTGAAGTGAGCAGACTGCAGTCCAGCAATGTTCCAGAAACCTATATCCGAAAGCAAACTCTTGTTAATGCTGAACGCTTTATTACTCCTGAACTCAAAGAATTTGAGACAAAGGTTTTAGGTGCACAGGACAGAAGACTGGAACTTGAATTTCAGCTTTTTACTGAAATCCGTACAAAGCTAGCATCCGAAAGCTCCAGACTCCTTAACAGCGCATCACTGCTCGCAAAAACTGACTTCCTGGTCTGTCTTGCTGAAGTGGCCCACCGTCATCGCTACAGGTGCCCTGATGTTAACAATGACAATGTAATAGACATTGTGGAAGGGAGGCATCCGGTAATTGAACGTTCTCTTCCTAGTGGAAAATTTGTTCCAAATGACGTTCACCTCGACCAGGAGACAGAAGAAGTCCTCATCATCACTGGCCCGAATATGGCTGGAAAATCCACCATACTTCGCCAAACAGCACTTATTGTCCTCATGGCCCAAATGGGTTCATTTGTCCCTGCCAAAACAGCTCTCATTGGTATAGTTGATCGTATTTTCACCCGTGTTGGTGCCATGGACGACCTGAGACGCGGCCAATCGACTTTTATGGTTGAAATGAATGAAACGGCAAATATTTTAAACAATGCAACAGAAAAAAGTCTGGTCATACTTGATGAAATAGGACGCGGAACCTCAACATTCGACGGTCTCTCCATTGCCTGGGCAGTTGCTGAAGATCTTGTTCAAAAAAATGATACCGGCGTTAAAACACTATTTGCAACCCATTATCACGAGCTCACAGATCTTGCAAAAACTGAAGAACGAGTTCGAAACTATTCAATTGCTGTACGAGAATGGAATGACACTATTATTTTTCTTCACAAACTCGTTAAAGGCGGCACCAACCGTTCTTATGGAATCCAGGTTGCAGCGCTTGCCGGAGTTCCAGAACGTGTTGTGAAACGAGCCAGTGAAATTCTAAAAAACATTGAGCAGGGAGAATTCAATCAGGATGGTTCTCCAACTATTGCAAGAACTACAAAACCCAGAAAGTCTCGCAGGAAAATTCATCCTAACCAGCTTTCATTGTTTTCTCAGCCCCAGGAAGATCCGCTCCGAAGTTTACTCCAAAATCTTGACGTTGACGACCTCAGTCCAAGGCAGGCTCTTGATGTTATCTACAAATTGACAAACCTCCTGGACTAAACTCTTCCTAACCTCCTTGGTTACAAGTGATTATCTTCAATCCCTGTCTCAAAAAAGTACATTTTATTTTGCCTTCATCACCTCTTTTAGGTATACTTTCATAAATGTGATAAAGATATGAACATATGAATATGTCATACTCATTTTTTCTCACTGCTATTCAGACTATTCATATTCCTAACATGGTGTAATGGTAAAGTTTCTTCCCATTTTTGTTTTCATATTCTCCTTTTGTATTCCTTTGTCTGCAAACTTCTGTCTTGCAGCCGAGGTAAACATACCTTCCTCTGATTTCATCAGCCTCGAAAAGCGCTATCAGCAGGCAAAGTTTTACTACAATGAATTGCACACAAATCAGACTCTTGGGAATTCAAGAGACAACTGGCTTAACGGCGTAAGAAATTTCAGAAAGATATATCTGTCCGGTCCAAAATCAAACTTTGCCGCACCAAGCCTTTATATGCTCGGCCGTATGTATTCTAAGATGTATCGACGTTTTAAAGTTGATCTCGATCTACAGGAATCACTTTCCTATTATCATGATGTGGCAGATCTTTTCCCAAATAACAGTCTTGCTGATGATGCCCTTTACTCATCTGGTAACATCTATCTTAATAAAATCCATAATCCTCAAAAAGCTGCAAAGAAATATACCCGTATTATTGCCGATTACAGAGATGGTGACATGTTTGCTCATGCTTCCGATAAATTAAAATCTTTATCAAAAGAACATGACATTCCACTACCTGATGTAATGCTGAAACGTACCTATCTTGAAAACCTCAGTTATGTACTTCCTGTAAAATACTGGTCTTCCAAGAATTACACCAGAGTGGTTATTAAGGCCTCAGGGCCTGTTCGGTACCACGAAAGACTTCTTGAAAAAAACAATAATAAGCCTCGTCGTCTCTATCTTGACTTTCAACAATCATATATTGAACCCAAATATAGAGCACCAGTTCCAATAGAAGATGGCCTTTTAAAACAAATCCGTACCGGTCAGTTTACACCAGAAGTTGTTAGGGTTGTTCTAGACATAGAATCCATTTCTGATTACAAAATTTTCAGCTTACCTGACCCTTTTCGTGTTGTTATTGATGTCAAAGGGGAAACGAAATCACCTTCAGCCTCAATTATTAAGGGCTTGGGCAAAAATCCTTCTGAAATACAAACGACAAAAACTAACAATGAAAGCATTACAGAACATATAGATAATGAAGAAATTATTGTATTAGAGGACTTTAAGAAGATTGCGGTTAACGGATCTATTAAAAAATCCGCCAATAAAAGAATAACAGAGACCAAAGCAACTAATCAAAAGCTATCTCTTGCCCAGCAACTTGGCCTTGGCGTAAGAAAAATTGTAGTTGACCCAGGGCATGGCGGTAAAGATCCTGGAGCATCTGCATTTGGTCTCAAAGAAAAAAACATTGTCTTAGATATTGCTAAACGGTTGGCTCCCATACTTGAAAAAGAGACAGGTGCAGAAGTTATTCTAACAAGAGAGACTGACCAGTATATTCCGCTTGAAGAGCGGACAGCTATTGCAAACACCAATGAAGCTGATCTGTTTATTTCTCTTCATATTAATGCTCACCCTTCTCCTAAGGTTCGTGGTTTAGAAACCTACTACCTGAACTTATCGACAAACGCCGAAGCTATGCGTGTTGCAGCCTTTGAAAATGCTACATCAACTCATCAGATGAGTGATCTTCAGGATATCCTTTCTGATATTATGAAAAATTCAAAAATAAACGAGTCATCAAGACTCGCTGGTTTCGTGCATAATTCTTTATGTAATGGGATTGGGGAAGTACAGCAGAAGAAATTTAAGAATCTTGGTGTGAAACAGGCTCCATTTTACGTTCTAATTGGTGCTGAAATGCCAGCAATTCTCATTGAAATCGCTTTTATAACAAATCCCTTAGATTCAGAATATCTTACTTCTGAATCTTTTCTGAATATTATAGCAAATGACATTGCAACTGGTGTGAAGAGTTATATTCATTCAACTACGGCAAGTCTGTAACATACGAAAGAGACAGTACCACACTCTCTAGAGGATACTATCTCTTTCTTGTTGGAATTACGAATAAGCTACCAATCTATCTGATCACACAGAAATTCACGGTCTTCCTTTAAATCCAGACCATTAAGATATCTTTCTATGGATTCAGCTGCAACCTTTCCCTGATATACAGCTTTCGCAGCTGTCTGTGGCCCAAGCACATTATCACCACCAGCAAACATATATTCTAAGGAAGTCTGGAGCGTATGAGGGTCAGTATGATATGTACCCCAGGACATCAAATCGATTTCAATGCCACTATCTGCGGTATGATCTACATTTTGACTAATTGCTGGCACAATTGAGTCAGCTTCAATCATAAAATTAGAATCTTTCTGAACCACTGGTCTACGTCTTCCAGAATCATCGGGTTCACCAAGTTCCATTCTAATACATTCGACCTTGGTTAATTTTCCATTTTCAGAATGAATCGTTACTGGAGCCGCTAAAAATTCAATACGAACACCTTCTTCCTCAAGATGATGAATTTCAGCAGCCGAAGCTGGCATTTCTTCGCGACTTCTTCTATAAAGGATAAAGACGTCCTCAGAGCCATGCCTTAGTGCGGTACGAGCTACATCAATAGCAACATTACCGCCTCCAACAACAACTACTTTCTTGCCAAGATTTAGATCTTCTCCAAGATTTATTCGTCTTAAATAATCTACACCGTGAGATACACCTTCTGTGCTTTCTTCATTATCGAGTCCAAGTTTTCTGCTGGCATGGGCGCCAACACCATTGAATATAGCGTCAAATCCGTCATTTCGAAGGTCTTGAATTGTTTTGTCTTTTCCTATGACAACGCCATGCTCAAGAGTAACTCCACAACTTTTCAAAGCCTCAAATTCAGCATTAATTATATCTCTTGGTAATCTGAACTCAGGTATTCCAACTGTGAGCATCCCACCATAAACAGGTAATGATTCAAATATTGTACAGGGAATCCCTTTATGAGCAAGCCAATAAGCGACGGTCATACCTGCGGGACCGGAACCAATCACAGCAACCTTTTTCTTACCAGGGATAGCACATTCAGTATGTAATGGTTTCTTGTTTTCAACCATCCAATCAACGACGAATCTCTCCAGCATTCCTATTGCAACCGATTGCCCTTTACCTTTTCCTCTCACACAGGATCCTTCACACTGAAATTCATGGGGACAAACTCGGGAACAAATTGCAGGCATTGATGAAGTTTTACGAATAGTCCAATAGGCTTCTTCAAATTTCTTTTCACGAAGTTGTGCAATAAAGCCTGGGATATTATTATGAATAGGACAACCTTGAATACAGGTTGGCTTTTTACATTGGAGACAGCGTTCTGCTTCAAGAACCGCGGTAAATTCACTGTACCCTGAGACCATCTCATCAAAATTTTTAACCCTCTCTTCAGGAGTCATCTCCACTGGCATTTGCCTGGCAATCGCCATACGTTCCTTAGCTTTCATAAATACTCCTCAAAAAGATAGATT